>NZ_PTRA01000010.1 GCF_002943425.1 Siphonobacter curvatus | reverse complement strand
CATCAACGCGTCCGCATCCACCAGCGCCGAATAGGCATCCTTGGTGAAGGTGATCTTTGAGCCAATGTCCGCAAGATTCGCTACGTTTTCCATCGCCTCGGGATCGTAGGCTTTGATGTGAGCTCCCTGAGCAATCAGCTCGCGGATGTTGTAGAGTGCCGGTGCTTCCCGAATATCGTCCGTGTAGGGTTTAAAGGCCAGTCCCCAGATGGCGATCGTCTTGCCTTTCACATCCCCACCGAAATAATCCAGTACGTGCGGAATGAGCTTGGTCTTCTGATCTTCGTTGACCGTCATCACCGACTGTAAGATACTGAAGTCGTAGTCGTAATCCTGGGAGGTCTTGTGCAGGGCCTGCACATCTTTGGGGAAGCATGACCCACCGTAACCAATCCCGGCAAACAAAAAGCGTTTGCCAATCCGGCTGTCGGTACCAATGCCGCGACGGATGTCATCGACGTTGGCTCCTACTTTCTCGCAGAGGTTAGCAATCTCGTTCATAAACGTGATCTTGACGGCCAAAAACGCGTTTGCCGCATACTTGGTCATCTCGGCCGAACGCTCATCCATGAAGATGATGGGGTTGCCCTGCCGCACCAGCGGCGCGTACAACCGGTTCATGACCGCTTTGGCTTTCTCCGATGAGGTTCCAATGACTACGCGATCGGGCTTCATGAAGTCCTCTACCGCTACGCCTTCGCGTAAGAACTCGGGATTGGAGATCACGTCGAAGTCGACGGTAGCGTTCTCGGCAATGGCCGCCCGTACTTTCTCGGCCGTGCCCACGGGTACCGTCGATTTGTCAATGATGACGGCGTACTGCTTCAAAAGAGGTCCCAGATCTTTGGCTACGCCCAGGATGTATTTGAGATCGGCCGAACCATCTTCACCGGGAGGGGTGGGCAGGGCCAAAAAGATGACTTCGGCTCCTTCGATGCCTTCCGCAAGGGAAGTCGTGAACTGAAGGCGACCTTCGTTGGTGTTGCGCAGGAAGAGTTCTTCCAGACCGGGTTCGTAAATGGGAATGATGCCGCTACGCATCTTCTCAACTTTGCGAGCGTCGATGTCGACGCAGGTCACTTGGTTTCCAGTTTCAGCAAAGCACGTGCCTGTAACCAGGCCTACATATCCGGTGCCTACAACGGCTAATTTCATAGTGTGGCGGAAAAGTTTATGAAAATATAATTGATATTTTAAACAATCAAGCTGGTTAACGATTTATTATATATCGAATCAATCAAGTTTTGCACTACGTTTTTTAGGTTTATCTTTTTTGCTTTTCTTAGCCATTTTAATTTCTTCTCTTTTCGTTTTCAATACTTCTGCAGGTGATGGCCCTGTATCCCATTCTGTCTTTACAAGTAAGTCTCTTATATCAACTTTTAGAAATTCAGCTATTTTATATAAATCATTTACATGAGGTTGACTCTTATTATTGCACCACCGAGATATAGTACTAGCATCTTTATGTAAATACTCTACTAATAATACGCTATTTATTTTCTTTTCAGCTAGGATAGCTTTTATTCTATTTTCAGCCATTTCAATTTGGTGATATCGTTTGGCTGCAAATGTATAGTATTGTAAATTATTGAAAATCAGTATATAATGGATGTATTTGAAAATATAATTGCAAATGTTGCAATTATATTTTCGTTATTTGCAATTTTTTATATCTTTGTATCGCTAAGTTGAAGTATGAGTGTCTTTTTTAGCTTTTTAATTTCGTTATATAAGTCTCGCCCTCGAAAACTGGCACTTTTCACGCTACCACGAGACAAATGAGTTCTGAACACCCGACTTTGGCGTGGACTAGCTTATTTGTGGTAGGTATGCCAGTACCTCAAGGGCAATAAGTGAAGCTCCACGCCTTCCTTTCTTCTTTTGGCGCTTGACTTATGAAAAGAGACTCATTCCTTCGTTCCATTCACCGCTTTTTCCTTGTTAGGAAAAGCTAAACGCAACACGGTATGGAGTCTATGCTTTCCCTTATTATCTGTCCTCCGGACTGACCGCAGTCTAGATAGCTGCTTTTAAGCAGGCTAGGGGAGTGCACGCCCCTAGGCAGTATCCCTTTGCGCTTAAGATCCCCTTAAGCGCCAGCACCTGCTTTGCCCTTTCTTTCCTGATTTTAATCACATCCAAACAATGAAACCATTCATGTGTTTGCTGGGAATGCTATGCCTTTCCAGCGCGCTGCTGGCACAGCGAAACCCCCTTTCAGTAGGAGATACCTTACCCAATATTGATTTACCCACGGTACTTCACCACCAAGGAAAGTCCTTACCCACTACTTCCTTAAAAGGTAAGCTGGTGCTGCTGGACTTTTGGGCTACCTGGTGCAGCCCTTGCATTGCCATGATCCCAAAGCATCAGGAACTGGAAAAGCAGTTCGAAGGCCAATTGCAGGTGCTTTCCGTTACGAGTCAAAGCCGTAAGGAAGTAGAAGCATTCAGGGCTAAATATGAAGCTAAATACAAGCGACGTATAGAAGGACCGGAAGTCGTAGAAGATACGCTGTTACACGCGCTTTTTCCGCATAACTCGCTCCCACATTACGTGTGGATTGACGCTTCGGGGGTCGTTCGCGCCTTTACGGAACCCAGGGAAGTAACCGCCGAAACGATTCAAACGTATTTGCAAAGCCGTCAGCTCAGCGTAAGGCAACAGGAATACGTGGCGCCGCTAGCGTTTGATCGGCAGCTGCCGTTTCTAGTCAATAATAACGGAGGCAAAGGAGAGAACCTCATCTACCATTCCGTGCTCACGAGTCACACGTCAGGTCTGCCTTACGGCTCTATTTTAAAGCGTGATAGCACCGGCATGAAATACCTGGGCACTAACCAGAGCTTAAGTTGGCTGTATAAAACGGCGTATTCGGTTAGACCCCAGGTTTTTACCGAGCTTAATACCCGCTTTGAAGTAAAAGACCCTTCGTGCTTGACGACCGATCTTGTCGGGCAGGATTTCATCGATTGGCAAAAGGCGGGCAATGGCTACTGTTACGAGCTACTGGTTCCGAAATCCATGCAAAAGGATTTTTACCCGATTATGCAGCAGGAATTAGCCCGCCTATTTCCGCAGTATAAGGCCGGGGTAGAACAGCGACTTCTGGACTGTTTTGTGATGCGCCGTACCTCCGATCAAAACAAGCTACCTGCCGCTACTGGAGGCAAGCCTGTGATTCAGCATGATACCTTCGGCTACCGCTTACGTAACGCCTCCTTTGCCCAGCTCTTCTACCAAATCAACTATACCCAGCGCAGTCCTGCTCTGTTAATCGATGAGACGGGCCTGCGGCAAAAGACGGATTTGGACTTACCGGCAACCGTATCAGATCTCAAAGCTCTGAATCAGGCACTGGTTCCCTATGACTTGGAAATCACCGCCGAACAGCGTACGCTTCCTTTTTTGATCATTCGCGACCGTTAATCCTTTCTTCTCTTAACCATATACTTATCATGAAGCAGATTTTAATTTTTTTGTGGGCCCTGGCACTACCGGGGCTGGGCACCTGCCAGTTGATTACCCAGGGGCGCGTAGTGGCGCTACCGCACTTACAGCCTCTGGCGGGAGCTAGTGTGCGGTTGCAGGATAGCAACCTGGGAACGACGACGGATTCGTTGGGGCGCTTTACCTTGCGCACGGCGCAGCAGACGGGTATGCTCATCATTTCCAGCGTGGGCTACCAAAGCAAGCCAGTGCCCCTGGGCCCAAACGTGGGAACCATTGCCCTGAGTGAAGAAGCCAGTCAACTTTCCGAGGTGGTGATTTCTAATGGCTTTGAACGCATTCCCAAGGAGCGGGCGACGGGTTCCTTTGTCACTGTGGATCAGCAGCTGTTAAACCGCAGTGTCAGTACGGATTTGATTAGCCGGCTGGCTGACGTGGTGCCGGGACTTACCTTTGTTCGGCAGAATAGTAGCCCCAACGCCCAGACGCCCATCCGAATCCGCGGCCAAAGCACGCTCAATGCCCGCGCCGAACCCCTGATTGTCATTGACAACTTTGCCTTTGAAGGGGATATCAATACCATCAACCCCAACGACGTGGAAAGCGTAACCGTCCTAAAAGATGCCGCCGCCGCTTCCATATGGGGGGCAAGAGCCGGCAATGGGGTAATCGTCATTACCACGAAACAGGGAAAATTTAATCAGGCTCCGGTGGTTTCGCTGACGGCGAACGTGACCGTGGGCGAAAAACCGGATCCCTATTATGTTTCGCTGATGAGCTCGGCGGACTTCATTGCCAACGAGCAGCAGTTGTTTACCAGGGGCTATTACCGAAGTCAGGAGACTTCCCCCAATAAGCTCGTGTTGAGTCCCGTGGTGGAACTGCTCATTGCGGGACGGGACGGAAAGTTGTCGGCGGCGCAGGTGGCTCAGCAACTGGAACAACTGAAAACGCAGGATGTACGCCAGGACTACCTGCGGTATCTGTACCAGCCCAGCATCAACCAGCAGTACGCATTAAACCTGACGGGAGGGGCTGCTCAGCATCGGTACCGGGTAGCCGCGGGTTGGGATGAGAATCGCAGTACGGCCGTGGGGGATGGCTACCGGCGTCTAACCCTGAGCGCGAAAAATACCTGGTCCCTTCTCAAGCGAAAACTCGACCTGACGACAGAATTCTACCTGACGGCGGGCCGCACCCTGCAAAATAATGGCGGGCTCACGCCCATGAATCAGGTGCAACTGCTATCTAAAAATCCCTATGCCCGGCTGGCGGATGAACAGGGGCAGCCCCTGGCCATTCCAAAAGATTACCGGGTGGGGGTTCTTACGCCTCAGCCGCTGCCCTGGGACTATAAGCCCTTAGAGGAATTACGCCTAGCGGATTATAGCCGGCGAACGCAGGAGTTGCGGCTTAATCTGGGACTAAGTTATCAGGTGCTACCGGGCCTAACGGCTTCGCTACAGTACCAATATGCCCCGGGATCTTCGCTGCAGCGGAACCTGCAAAAGCAGGAAAGCTACGAAACGCGTAAGCTGATTAATTCCTTTCGGCAGGCCGATGGCAGTTTACCCATTCCGCTGGGAGATATGCTAGATGAGAGTAACGCGCGCAGTACCGGTCATAACCTGCGGGGGCAACTGGCGTATCAGCGGCACTGGGGAGGTAAGCACGAGCTTTCCTGGTTAGGGGGGAGCGAGATTTCTGAGCTGAGGCGCTACGCGCGTTCCGCGCGGTTATACGGCTACGATGCCGAGCACCTGACGAGTAAAGCCGTGAACTACCTTTTGCCCTATGCATCGGCCATTAACCCGGCTTCCCAGCTCAGTTACATTCCTTATAAGGACGGGAGTACCCTGCAGGTCGACCGCTTTCTTTCTTTGTATACGAATGCTTCCTATACCTACGACCGGCGCTACAGCGTATCGGCGAGCACGCGTTACGATCAGAGTAATCTTTTTGGCGTGGATGCCAACCAGCGGGGCGTTCCTCTGTATTCCCTGGGTCTGGGCTGGAACCTGCACGAAGAGACCTTTTATCACCTTTCGGCTTTACCGTATCTCAAATTGCGCCTGACTTACGGATATAGCGGAAATATTGATAAAAGTGTATCGGCTTACACCACAGCCTACTACCAGTCCTTTGATGCCGCTTCGGGATTACCTTACGCGATGATTACCAATCCGCCTAACCCTTCGCTTCGCTGGGAACGCGTAGGCATGACCAACGTCGGGCTGGATTTTCAATCCAAAAACCGGCGTATCGTCGGAAGTTTGGAGTGGTACGCTAAAAAGGGTTTGGATTTAATGGCTACCTCCACGCTGGCACCGCAGACGGGCGTGGCTTCCTTGAAAGGTAATTCAGCGAATACGAAGGGCCGGGGTATAGATTTGACGCTGACGAGTTTAAATGTCAATCGACGACTGAAGTGGGAGACGACGTTTCTCTTCAGCTACAATAAGGACTGGCTGACTAAGTACCTGGGGCCTGCTTCCAGTACCCTCTCCTTTGTCGGTTCTGCGAATGTTCCCTTAGAGGGCAAGCCCCAGTACGCGCTGTATAGTTACGCCTGGGCGGGGCTGGATCCAGCGACGGGCAATCCGCAGGGCTATCTAAACGGGGAGGTGAGCCAGAACTATTCCCAACTGGTAAGTGTGCCTTTAACCGATCTGGTCTACCACGGCTCCCGACGCCCACTCGTATACGGAGCGCTTCGTAATACGCTTTCCTACAAGCGCTTTTCGCTTTCGGCCAATCTGACCTACCGACTGGGTTATTTCTTTCGCAAGACTTCCGTCGTGTACGGTAACGTGTTAGGGGGAAAGGCAAGTCACGGGGATTATGCCCTGCGTTGGCAGCAACCCGGTGATGAAGCCTGGACTCAGGTGCCTTCCCGGCCTCAAACCTTCAGTAGTAGCCGGGATAGTTTTTATGCCAACGCTGAGATCCTGGCTGCCAAGGGAGATCACCTGCGCTGGCAGGACATGAATTTAAGCTACCGTTTCCCCAAAGGACAAGTGTATCTCTACGCGGCGAATCTGGGCCTTCTCTACACGGCTGATAAAAGCGGACTGGATCCGGAGTTTCCTGATGGGTTTCCGCCCGCGCGAAGTCTGGCGCTGGGCATGAACTTCACCTTTTAATCTTCTTTCCTATGAAAAAGATCCTGTGGATTTTAGGCAGTCTGCTAATGGGTTGCCAGAGTAAGTTTTTGGAAGAAAAACCGAATAAGGCTTTGTTGGTACCCACCACCGTAGCGGACTTTAGAGCCTTGCTTAATAATATGGCGACGGGCGATTTAAACATCTATCCCGGCCTGAATACGCTAGCCGACGATGATTTCGTTGCACAGCCCAGTAGTATCCAGTCCCTAAGTGAAATCGAGCAAAAGGCGTACCTGTGGAAATCCGACGTCTTTGGCAGTGAGGCATCAAATGATTGGAATAAACCGTACGGGGCTATTTTTATTGCCAACGTTGTGCTTGACGGGATTCCTTACGTACCGGTGACACCGGACAATCAGGCCGAAATCGAGCAATTAAAAGGGGAAGCCTATTTTCACCGGGCCTTTGCCTTGTACGGGCTGCTACAGCAGTTTGCTGCGCCTTACCAGGCTGAAACGGCTCCTCAAGAGCTGGGTCTTCCCATCCGGCTGACTGCGAATGTAAACGTTCTGGTGGGCCGGGGTAATTTGCAGCAGGCCTACGACCAAGTATTATCGGATTTAGATGAAGCG
This sequence comes from Siphonobacter curvatus, assembly GCF_002943425.1. NCBI lineage: Bacteria > Pseudomonadati > Bacteroidota > Cytophagia > Cytophagales > Cytophagaceae > Siphonobacter > Siphonobacter curvatus. Next base: position 77,218 of record NZ_PTRA01000010.1, on the reverse strand, counting down.
GCCCTTCGTTTAGCCGAGCGCTCCGTGTACCGGCAACGCCCAAGCCGCTGGGGCGTGGAAGGACTACGCGCGCGGGTGTATCTAACTATGGGGCGTTACGATCTGGCCTTAGTACACGCGACGGCCTGTTTGGAACGCGGGGCTTCTTTATTAGATTATCAAAAGTTAGACACGCTGGCCGTTCGGCCCATGCCGCGCTGGGAGGAAAACCCCGAAATTATTTTTTACAGTCAAACTAATCCCTACTTGTTTCACTACGAAGAAAGCACGCAACTAGAGGCGGGTTTGTATGCAAGCTATCAAACTGGGGATCTGCGTCGTGCCTGCTTTTTTACGCCCGATCGGGTTTTTAAAGGAAGTTATTCGGGAAGTAGCGGTTTTAGCGGTAGCTTGACTACGGGTGAAGTCCTGCTTACCCGGGCGGAATGTTACGCCCGCCTGGGACAAAACCAGGCTTCGCTTACCGATCTAAACACCTTGCTACAGGCCCGTTTTTTGGCCGTGCACTTTCAGCCTTACCGCCTCGGTGCCGTTTCTGACGTACTGGACCTTGTACTGCGGGAGCGAAGAAAGGAATTAGTCGCCCGGGGACTGCGCTGGGCGGATTTGCGGCGATTGAACCTGGAGTCGCGCTGGCAAAAAACGCTTGAACGGGTGGATGATCAGGGCCAGCGACATGCGCTCAAACCCAATGACCCACGCTACACGTTTCCAATTCCCACGACGGAAATCCAGGCGAGTGGAATTGCTCAGAATCCGCGCTAAACAAAACTCCCCCGCCTTATAAAAGCGGGGGTGTAAAAAAGCTTCCTTCGGGACGACGATACAAATCATCCCCCAGTTGGTGGGTCATGGATAATCGTCAGGAAGCTAAGGAAAAAGCGTTTACTAGTTAAGCTTACAGGGATACAAAGCCATTGTCCTGAATCACCGATTCAGCGGCTGCTTCGTTTTCGAGATTGCTATGCTCATTCGGATCATAGCCTTCAGCAAAAACGGCTTTACAGAGTTGGTTCGAGGCAATACAGGATTGGGTAGTATTCATCTGCTCCCAAGCAATGGTTGTTCCCCGGCGAACCCGGGTCCACTCTGTGGAAGCCGACTTGATCTCAGAAACCTGCTGGGTAGCCAGGGCCGCACCAGCGGCGAAAACAAAGGCGAAAACGCCCGCCAGACTTACTTTGGATGCATGCATGAGTGACATCAATTTAAGTGATTACTAGGAGTACAAGTAGTAAGGAGCCTATACGTATACAGGGGATAGGCAGGTACCCTGGCCGCAGCGCGCGGAGCACTCCCACTCCGGGAAACGGGCTTTCAAGGCTTTTGCTGATAATGCCAGCGAAGACTGGTGAAGGCCAAAGCGAGAAAAAAGAGATTCAAATACAAATGGGGTTTCCAGCCCATGCCCCGAAGAATGCCACCACAACTGCAGGGCATTTGCGGAAAGACTCCGAGTAGACCCAGAGCAATGTAACCCGTGAGCAGGGCCATCAGCAGGGTATAACCTACCAGAGCCGCCCCTCTAGTAGCCCTGCTGAGTAGGCATCCTGCAATAACTAATTCGAGTAGCGGTAAGCCGTAACGCAAAGGCGTTTTAGACCAGTCTGGCAAGGGCTGGGCAGCTAGTTGCCGCTCAAATTCCGGCCCCTCCCAAAGCTTACTCACGCCGGCATAGGCAAATAAGAGGACTAGTAGGGCTAGCACTAGCTCGCGAACGTAATTCATAGGGTATGGTATAAGAGTGTAAACCGGAAGGCGGGTGCCTTGAATCGTTAGGATAAAGCTAAGAAGGCTATTGTAGTCACTGGATGTGCTAGCGCACGAAGTAAAGTGCTAAAAGAGAGAGAATGCATTGCTAGCGAGCATTCTGAACCCCTAGATTCGACTTCTTAACCGACTTATGGTACTAACGCTCAGGTGTAAGTAAGAGGCGATGTCTATGTTTTTCAGCCGATGACAGGGAAATCGCTGGCAAAAGTGTTGGTAGCGCCCGGCAGTGGATTGCGTAAGGAGTTGGGTGCGAAACTCTAGCGTTCTCAGAATATCCCCAATGATGCGGTGAGCTAGGTCTAAGGCTTCGGAAGAATGCAGAATCGTGTCATGCAAAGCCTGGTAGGAAAAACCAACCAGGTGACTAGGTTCCAGGCATTCGACGTAGAGTGCATTGGATTGGAAAGTCGGATGAGAAGCCGGCCAAATGATAAAATCCCCTGCTTGAAAGAAATGATGAATCGCCGGGAGCCCCGTTTCTTCGTCATACGTGTAGACTTTAATAAGCCCTTCTTCTACAAAGTAGAGTTGTGAGCGGGCATAGCCGGGATACGCTAATTGGTGGCCCGCGGGATAGTGCTGAATATGGGCCATTACTTGAATCTGCTGCCAAAAGCCAGCACTCAAGGGCTGTAATTGATTAAGATACGTTGCAAGCGTGATCATAAGTCTACAAGATGAAAGGTATAGAATGAAGCAAAGCATTTAGCGGGGTAAGTGAATCATTTGATTCAAACGGGCAAGCTGAGACGTATAATAGCGAGTGAGAAAATAATAGGTAAGTAGTTCGTAGGTGCGTTGATGCGCGGTGAATAAGCGATTAATGCTCATGTGTAAATAATCTGGTAAGCGGGCTGGAAGAGCACTCACTTGAGCTAACTGGGTAAACAGTGGAAGAACTTTTGCCGATCTGCTTTGTAAAATACGCTGGCAATCTTCACTAGGATAGGCAAGGGCAGTATGAATTCTAGGCTGATAGGCTTGGTAGCGTTGGTTAAGCTGTTGGCGAAAGGTTTTATCCGCTTGATGCTCAAGTAAAAAAGCTTCTTCCTGTTGATGCGTAAAGGCTTGTTTAGCCACTAAATTGAATCCTGCATCTTCTAAATACCCATCAACACTTTGCAAGGCAAATAAAATGCGATCCTGGGGCTGCCATTCCGTTTGTAAGTACGCTAAGGTTGCCGAGCTATCTACGCAAAACAAATCTTCGCTAGTGAGCATAGCCTCTGGGCCGTAACGGTCTACTTCGCGTTGATAGGTATCTAACTGCCAATACAGCTGATTGGCAGTTAAAAGGGGACTTAATGCCTTTTCCAAAAGTGCCAAAGCCCTTACATAAAAATAAGAATCGTTTCCTTGCATGCGTAGTCGTAGATGGAGTTCGGGATCCGCGTAACGAATGAAGAACCAACTTTTTAACCGGTCTGCTAGCTGCGTTAAGATGGAAGGAAGCTGTGTAGTTAATAATTCCTCCTGAATCGTAGGGCCAGCGTATAATTTAGCATACAACCAGGAAGATCCCGGAGGAAAGGTGTAGGGTTGGTGAAACGTGAGGGTTGGCATAGGTTTCAGCACGGGGGGCTTTAGGGATTTAAAGGGGAGAATGACTTCATTGGTATAGGAGGTATTCTGTTCTCGTATCCAGCAATGATTGGCCGGCATTAACCATTCCTGCAGGATAAGGGTGTTATGTTTGGAAAGTTCAGCCTGGAGTAATTCCCTGCCCCAATCCTTCTTCAAATCCAGTACTAATTCCTGATCATAGTGGGTTAGGCATACCCAGCGGGGCAAGGAACGAAAGGGAATATAGTTTTTAATGCGCCAACGAGCCCGGCATAAACAAATGTTTTGATAGATAACCCTGGGTAGAAAAGGTTCTTCTTTCAATTCTTTCCAATCCCAGGCTAAGGGAAAGCCATGCTCTTGACTTTGCAAGGCAACTAGAAATTGATAGACAGGCGGGCCTTGCGCAGGGTTATGGGCCGAAGAAAGCCGCGGAATTACTTTTTTTTGAAGCCGTGATGAAAATAAATGTATATAGCCGCTTTCCTCAACCTGAACCGAAAGGTCGTCCAGGTGAATTTGAAATTCAGGCTTTACACTGGCTTTTCCCAAACAGGGAATTTCATACGTTCGGAGTTGGGGACGTTGAATGATATTACCTGCCCGACCCTTCGGAAGATAGACAATTTCCGCAAAGATTGCTTCAGGCTCTTGAGCTTCTTCTTCTCTCAGAGCATCAACTAAGTGATCACTTAAGGCCGAATCGTACGTGGCAAAACGGGCCATTAAGTTCGCGGCGGAAGGGCCATACACAGAAAGCAAGTGAAAAAGAAAAAAGCCCTGATCTAAGCTAGCACTAGAAGAAGCAATTAGGTTACCCAAAGCATAAAAACTAGTAGGGATTTTCGTTCGACTCGGTTGACAAGATGCTAAATCTTCCGCCTCGATCTTGATGGAAGTCTGTTTCTCTCTTAATGCTTGCTTTAGCACTTTTGTTCGTAAGTTACGGAAGGCTTCTGAATCAGAATTTGTGTCGGGACTTGAGGCAAAAGGAACTAATCCCTCCACTAACGGAGCGTAGGGAGCGACTTGATCTCCAAATCCGATTCCCCAATCAGGATCTAAAGCCTGTAATAGCGGTACAGACTGAGCGCCATAACGCGCGCGAAAGTGTTTGGCAAAACTTAAAATCGATGAGTCTGTTTGCGTTGCAGGGAGAACCAGGAGATCAGAAAGTTGCGAGGTAATCAATTCCCGGACCTTTTCACTTAAGGTGCAGGAATGAGTTTGTAAGTACAGATCCGTTTGCTGAATTACTGGAATTTCAGATAACGGTGTATTGTGTACGTTTAAGTTGGGGACCCTTGTACTAACCTCATCGAGAAGTAAATGTTTTTCCAGCATTTTTAAGAATGCCAATTCAGACGATACATCCTGTAAAGGGCTAAGTTTTTGTAACAAAAGCTGAAGTGGATTTTCTCCCGTTAAGGATGGATGAAGTTCATTAATTAGTAACTGATTGGTAATGAGGGATTCAATATAGCAAAGCGCGGCTTGCTTAGAATACTCATGGCTGGTAAGCTTTGCTTCCAATGCCTGCAGGGTAAGTCCCTGCTGAGCATCCATTAGAAGCTCTCGAAGCGGTTCCGTTAATTCCACTTCACTAATAACATGACTTCCGTCTACTTGATCGAGATAGCGTAACGAGTCCTGATGGCAGTAATAGATGGGATTGGTGTAGAAGCGGAGTTGCGTTTGTACCTTTGGCATACATGCCAAGGCTTGAATTAATGCCAAGAGGTATTCAATATCTAGGCGATGGTGAGGCTTCAAACGTTTAGTCTTCCACGATACCTTTGAAGTGGCATCTATTTTTCCCAAACTCACTCCCGCTAAAAGACCATACGGCGTAGGGCGAGTGCTCATGCGAATAAAGTACTTTAATATACTCTGCTTGACTGATGGTGGGAGGGGACCTTCTTTTTGCATTTGCTGCCAAAGGGTTGGAGAAGCCGAAGCAATCGCGGCCTGAAAAAATACATTCTCTCGTAGGAACTCGAAGCTAGGGATTAGCGGCCCTTTAGTGGGGAATGGGTTAGGCCATACCGGGGTCCGAAGCAGGAAGAAAGGAAGCATTTGAATAGACTTCATAAGCGGAGAATGGCTTGGTTCAATCAAAAGGGAAGTGTACCTCCCAACTCTATTAGCTGTGAGGTAAGGCGTGAATGAAGTGGGTGCTAGGGAAAGTAAAAATGAAAGAAGGGCCAAAGAGTTAAGGTCTTTGGCTCTGACGGATTGAACGCTTACCGCGTAGTACCTAAAGTACAGGGAATCGTGGAAAGCAGAATGGTACCGGAAGTTGACAAAGGCTTTGTCGTCGCTTGAGCAATAACTTTCTTTTTGAATGCTAAATTTTCGGATACTGGTGCTGACGTGTTCATTGGAAAATAGTTTAAACGGTGAATAATAGATTGATTAAGGCTTAAAGCTACATCATCAACGCCGACTTAATCAAGCCCCTGATAACGGTACTCGGTGAATCATGAATCTCAACCAGTGAAGAAGAAGAAGTTCTCGGTAAACTATTAATAACCCATAGGTTTGTTACTAAACAAAACGTTAAGAGAATCCCTGTAGGTAGGGCCAATGGAGATTTCTAGCCCGTTTATTAATTTAATCTGTTTCTTATCGATAGAGTAGATAGCGGTTTTATGCACAATGTAGGAGCGGCTAATCCGGATGAATAAGGATTGTGGCAAACTATCCTCCATAAACTGCATACTAACATACGAGGTGATGAATTTAATGGGCATGTCAACATTTGAACGACTTGACTTATCCTGTAAGAAAACATTTACGTGATCATCCATCCCTTCAATATACAGGATTTCGTCAGCCATAACCTGTATCTGCTCATAACCCTTCTTTATCCAAATGCGGTGAGAAAAGGAATGGTTGCCAGGAGTTTCTCCTAAATACACTTTTCCTAAGGCCCTCATAAAACGCTCCAAAGCAATGGGTTTTAATAGGTAATCGCTTACATCGTACTCATAGGAATCTACCGCGTACTCAGTATGAGCAGTCGTAAGTATAACGTGGGGGTGATACGTAAAAGTAAAGGCCTTTAACAAATCCAATCCATTCAAGCCCGGCATCCTAATATCTAAAAAAAGTAAATCAGGACGCTCTTTCAGTAGAATGGGCAGTGCATCAACTGCGCTTGTACAGGTAGCTACTAAACGCAAATAAGGTATTTGGTTGATGTAGCTAGATAAGACCCGATGAGCTGCTAGCTCATCATCAATAATACAGCAGGAGATCGTTTTCATAGAGTTTCAGAATTTTCATATGTGGAAAGAAGTATGGTAAGCGTAATGTTAAAAATGGATGCATTGGATTCAATAATTAGACTATGTTTTTGAGGGAAGAGAAGCGCCAGGCGACGTTTGGCATTGGCTAAACCTTGACCTGTGCCTTTAGAAGATATACAAGGATGAGAATTCTTTATGCTAAAAACGAAAAGACCATTCTTTTCCATGCGCAGATAGATTTGTACCCATGCATCCAGTGAGGTGGCTTCAACGCCGTGTTTAAAGGCATTTTCCACGTAGGTAATTAACAGAAGAGGAGGAATTTTATAATTTCCTAAGTAACCTTCTTGTGTGAAGCTAGCCGTAACCCGCTCGCCGTGCCGATTCATCACTAATGAGATATAGCTTTCAATGAACCAAACTTCTTTTTCTAAGAGAATAAAGTCTTCACTGGCTTCTTGAACGGTATATCGTAAGAAATTTGATAGATAAATGATTTGCTTTGGTGTTTCTAGGTCTTGAGAAAGAACTCGATCATAGATGGTATTTAGGGAATTAAAAATGAAGTGGGGCTGGATTTGTGCCTTTAAAGCCTGCAGTTCGAACTGTAATTTTCACCTTTCAAAAGCTCTTGTTGACGTTGAATAGTATTGATGACTTTAGAGATTTTAATGAAGATCGGTAAAGAAAGTTGAGAAAAGCTAAAGGCGTAATTGTAGATGAGTACTGATAACTTACTTAAGACAATAAATAGAGGCGCATCGGCATAAACCGAAATCAATCCTTTATAGGCTCCTCCGTACTCCAGAGATAGTATTGGAATGAAGTAATGATAAACAGCAGTTGTCGTGACGTAAACAATAATTAGACAACTTATTAAATCAGTATATCTTCTCTTTAAAAGCGCTGGGATACCCCAAAGACTAATTATATAGTAGTTAAAAATGATTGGAAAAAGAATAATGGACAAAATGCTTAAGAGCAGTGGTAAATGAACCGGATCTCGTAGACTAATGTAATGTTGGCTGAAGATAAATAATCCAATAAGAAACCAGAAGCTAAGGTGTAATGCTATACGAACTTGCGTATTGGGGTAGGGCTGGTGTAAATATAGCCATGGAAGAAGAGGTTTCATAGCTGGGAAGATTAGGGTAGGATAAGTACTTTAAGCTAACATTATTATTTAAATAATTTTTAAACCATCGTCGAAGAACGTCAGTTTATCGACATACAACTGTTTTAGTTATACGCTTATCATAAATGTATGAGAGGTAGCTAATTTTTATTCAGTATTAAAATTCTAAAGGCACTTAAAAACAGGAAGCGAAACAGTATAGTCTATCTATACATTGACCATGAGATATATGTAATATAGACAATGACAAAAGAGTGTCTAGCAACAACGCACGTCAAATAGACAAAAGAATACATAATTATATATCCATTTATGGGTATAAGAAATAGCTTTAGGCTAGGCAAACCGTTAATAAGTAAGCTTTTTATAGAGTTTAAGCGCTTTCTCCAATAATTACGAGTAGGGCTCACTTCATTTATTCTTAAAGATGTATGATATTTGAAGCGAGGTCGGTTTTCTAAACCGGCACTTACAATACCACACCTAAAAGACTTATATCTTCATGCTCTCCTTGCCTCAACACTTTGAGTCAATTACGCTGTTAATTACTCATTTTAATCGAAGCCATTCGCTGGAGCGGCTCCTCCAGTCGCTGGAAACGCTCAAGCTTTCATTTGGTGAAATCATTGTCTCGGATGGCGGCAGCAATGGCGAGCATTTTGAAGCGGTGCTCCAGCAGAAGGAGCGGTATTCCTTTACCCTGCTGAGTACCTCAGTCAATAAAGGCTTAGGCAATAGTATTAATGTAGGGCAGGATTTTAGTAAAACTCCTTATCTTTTGTACGTACAGGAGGATTTTGTGCCCCTGCCCGCCTTTCGGCAAGCCCTGGCTAATGGCCTGAATCTCATGGATGAGGAATCAGAATGGGATATCGTCCGTTTTTATGCGTTTCCCTGGGCGAAGTATCCGTACCTGAAGAATTACAAGAAGGGGTTTTCACGCATGCAATTCAACTTAGCCCCCTGGTACATCAATCATCATAAATTTTACCTCTACAGCGATCATCCCCACTTAAAACGAAATACGTTCAGCGATAAGTTTGGCCGGTATTTGGAGACGCTCAGTGGGGATACCACGGAAATGAGCATGTGCCGCTCTTTCTTGAAAAACCATGGGAAGGGGTTGTTCTACAATGACTATAAAGATTTATTTGAACATGTAAATTCAGCGGAAGAACCCGGGCAATACCGGCCGGTGAATCAGGCTAGCCGAAAACTATCGGAAATCCCTTGGGTCTATAATGCCTACTTGAAATATAAAACCATGAAAGAAACCTTCTCCTACGTGCTGGCTAAGTAATACTTAGCTAGGTCAAAATGCTGAGAAGATCATCCTTTAACGTTTACGCTTTGGTTTAACAAATACTATATCCCAGTACATTATTAGCAAGCAGTTTAAAATCTATTCTTGAATCGAAGCGGCCCTGTTTAACGTTTAGTTAAGCAGGGCCGCTGTATTGTAATGCTTCGACCAGTACTTGGATGAGCAGAAGTCCGCAGCCACCGGTGTATTTGGGAATATAGGGACTTTTGATCCGATCACCCCGTACTACAGTTTCAATCCCACTATGACCAATCAACTAAAGGTATACACAATAAGATTGCAATTGATTAAAGTCTTAGTATGTATACCTTTAGTTTGTAGAGTTTAATTAAGGATTATATGCAAAGCATCGATTTGCTTGGATTTATCTTCTTCTTTTTCTTTTGTGATTCGTAGTACATATCTTCCTCTGGGAAGGTCCTTTACATCAAAATAAATGCTATTTGTTGCTTCAACCTGTAATTTATTTACCTCCTCTTTCAATGAAATGGATCGAACTGGTTTAGAAGTGGTTATTCTTTCTTCTTGATAAAGCTCAATGCTTTCAGGTAGAAGTTTGTCTTCCTCCGACTGCTCAAATTCGACACTGATTTTATCAGATGCAGGATTTGGATAAACTTTATAAGCTAAGTAGGAAGCACAACTTACAGTAAATGGAAATTCCCTCCAAGTGCTACCACAGCTATTTGTAGCAGTATAGCGAATATGAAAGCTTCCATTTAGATAACCAGAATTAAAATTAACGCTAGTAGTAGTAGGATTCCAGAAGTAAGCATTAGAAGTATTGCTGGTGAAAGAATAATTGCCACCAGTAGCTCCAATCATATTTCCGGCTTGTAGTTGCCGATTCTGATTTTGGCAAATGGTATTAGGGAAGTATGGAGTTAAATAGGATCCAGCCATCGTGACTTCACCAAACCGGGGACGGCCTACCCATACACTTTTACGAATGGTTACCGATCCACAGGAAGAGTTAGCTGTAACCTGAATCCAACCTTCTTCTGCTTCATTGGTGGTAGCCGAACTAACCGAAATAGAGGTCGAGTTTTGACCGCCCGTAATTTGAAGATTACTACTGGTTATCCACGTTGCACCCGAATAGCCAGCAGGCAGGCTAAACGTTGCGTTAGAGCAAGCCACGGAATTAGTAGGAAACATACTGGCCATCACTGCTTCTAATGCTGCCCGTGCATTTACTCGACCGAATCCAAATGTATTGTCAAACCCTGGATTGCCCATATCAACCGCAGTCTGCTGTAATAAGGTTCGTACTTGAGTTTCAGTAAGATTGGGATTAAGTGATAACATTAAGGCGGCTACGCCAGAAACTTGGGGAGCAGCTGCTGATGTTCCATTAAATAGATTAAAGAATCCGTCATTTGAATAACCATTAGCCCCGGGACGATCAATGGTGCGAATGTCACCATTCGGAATTATGCAATTATCACCTAAGTCTAGACGGCCCATATCAGCACCTGAACAAGCTACTAAGTCCATTTGAGGCCCACGGCTACTATAGCCATGAATATTTCCATTAAATTCGATAGCTCCTACCGTAATTACTCCATCCACATTACCGGGAAACAAGACACCGGAGAAATTAAGGTTTGAATTTCCGGAAGAAAATATAACTATGCAACCTAAAGTAACACCGTTCCGTCTTCTGCCTTGGGTGCGAGCGTTTGTAATTTCTTGAGCAATCCCTGGATGGAAAGCATCTTGTTGATTAAAGCCCCAAGAGCAGCTTATAATATCTGCATTTCCGGCATTTTCTCTCCAAGCATTATTTATGCCCAAAACTATTTCCTCTGGAGTTTCTCCGCCTCTAAATATATTTACAGGATAAATAAGGGAGTTAGGTGCAATACCTGCTACACCTCCATTGTCATGTGCAGCAGCTATTATTCCGGTACACGCCATACCATGACCGACTCGCAGGAATCGATTAGGGTCAAATGGGTCAGGTGTATTCCTATCAAAACATACGCCAAAGGGTCGTCCGAAACCGTTTGGGTCTAGAGGTGTAAAGCCCTGTAAAAGACGGCTTCCTAGTTCTGGGTGGTCTTCTACTCCATCATCTATGACAGCAACACGAATACCACATCCACGGGTTATGTCCCAAGCTTCAGGTGCATTAATGTCTATGTTGTTGGCTTGATGTAAGTAGTACTGATCTGGGAAACGGTCATCACTGGGTATGTAATTAGATGTGATTCTTGCTAAATAGCTTGGAACGCACCATTCCACTAACCCACTTTCGTGTAGATTATTTGAGATATTAAACAGTTGGTCTATATCGGTAACTCTACAAAAATAGGTTTGAGTTGGTGTATTACCAGTGAGTAGGATTTGATTATTTGTGAACTTTACAATTCTTTCTATAGAGACACCTTTTTTGGGCATCAGCATTAGTTTGCCATTAAAGTACATGGGTTCACCATTGGCATAAAATAGGGGTATGCTAAAATCAGCTTCAGTTTTTGTTAAAGACAATTTGCCTGTACTTGAGGTTTGTTTGTAGATAACAAACGGGACCCCCCCAATTGAAATTTCACGATAATCTGAGCTGGCAGGATTATTAATTATTTTCTTACTTAGGTCGTTAATTGAAGCTCCTTTGGCCACCTTAGCTAAAATGATACTTGAATCAGGCTTAAGTATTACCTTTTTTTTCCCTGCCCACATGAAGATTTCTTGAGCAAAGCTTGAACTACAAATACTGATCAGAATGAGGACAATGGTTAGGGTAGAGGTTTTTTTTTTCATTGGGTTATTTGCATTGGTTTAGAGATATATAATCAATACATAATTGGACACTTGGCTTTTTCAAAGGAATGGTAGTGGGGCAGGGATAAAAATCGCTGCATGAACGTTGTTCTGTAGCTTTTGCGTCAATATGAAAGTATACTTTAGTGCCGATTGTAAGGCCCCCCTCGATTCTGTTAAAGGGTGGATTATTTAACATGACTACATTATTAAACAAACTATCTTTTCTATCCCACTCCACGCCGATAGGAGCATTCGTGACTTGTACGAAGTATAAAGATGGACAATCTCCAGCGACGATTATACCTTCGTAACAAGTATTGCCGTCATAAGGATTATCTTCCTTAGTACAAGTGATCAGTAAGAGTGCTGTAAAAAGAAAGATAACGATAGAAAGTATATTTTTCATGATATGTAGTGTTTGAAATGTGAAGTATATTAGATAGACACCTATTTATATTATATAGTTGTAAAGGCAAATAAAAATAGATGGAATCATTAATAACTGATATTAGAAATTAATTAGAATAAGATAAAAAATCACTTTGTATAGAGCTCTTACAATTTAGCGTAAAATATTGCATTTATACTTTTGCATATTTAATGCCATTCTAATAAGTAATAAAGCGTAGTTTCTTAACCTAGGATTTTAAGTTGCTAAAGTTTTGAGGAATGTACACCGCTATTGGGGTATTTTTTCAAGAAGGCTTTCATTTTACTTTATAGCACATGGTGACTTCATTTTTATCCTGCTTTTGGGGTTATTGAATTGGACGCAATGGAGTCGATCCTGCTAAATATGGAGCTAGAGTTGTTTCAATTTGTTATAGCTACAGCTTTACATGATCAAGCCTTTCCTGCTTGGCTTAGGGCTTGCCTAGTTGAGTTCTGAGTTATTGCATATTTTTCTCTACACTAGCGATTCAGGCAATTTGCTTCTCAATTAATCGGATAGCTTATTTAAAGCTTTCTCGCGATACAAACCCGTAATGGCTTGCAGGTTACCATGATTATGCGTATACCATTGTGTACGGTGAATTTAAGGTTCGCTTGTGGTAGTCCGTACGTAATTCATGTCTGTAATTTCTCGTAAAATGAAGCCGCCCCTAAGCGTTGCTACGTCCTTGTTATGCTTCGGCTGATTGACTTGTTGCAATAACTGTCCTAACTGTTTGCTGAAGAATCGAGGGAGTTCCGATTCAAGCCGCCAAAATTCCTCAGTTTGCTTATACGCGCTTATAACAAAGGTATTCCGGTCAGTCTTTTATTACCTATAATATTTTCTTAAAGGCTCTACGTTTTTGTGCTGTACTCAAAATCTTGATATGCCTATATATAGGTATTTATGGGCTACGGTAAGTCTAATACTTTTGTTTCATACCTATCATATTCTTGTCACTGTACGTATGAAAAAGAAATTCTACCTGTTTATTCTATTACTTTCTCTCTTGACTTATGATAGATCGTATGGTCAACTAATGGAGCTAGATAGTATTGAAGTGAGTATGTTAGGCGGGAAAGCGTCAAGCCAGTTTACCTTGCCTTCTACTAAGATAGTAGTTAAAAGTTTCGTTGGGCCGACGACTACTTTTCAAGGCTCTAATAATAAAAATGAAAAGGGTAACCCTTTTTACAGTAAACAGGTTGAGTCAGGGGCCATCTTTTATGAAGTTAGGGTGGTCCCTAATTTTCCCGAGAACGTTAGGGGGCCTCGTATTAACAGAACCGGTGCATCTAGTTTTATTGCCGTTAAGTACGATGCAGAAGGCTACAAGAAAATTTGGATGACTTTATCGGTAGGGGCCTTTCGAATCGTGGGGTCTTCCACCCAAGATTGGGAATACCAATTTCGTTATTTCAAAGATACGCGAACGGGCGAAGAAACGGCAAGCCTAGGCACTGTATCTAATACGAATACATACGCCGGCCAGGAGGTAGTGGCTAGTGTTAAAGTATATGAAAAGAATACTACCCTATTATCACTTTACAATGAATTCAAGATTGGAAATCAAGCGGCACCCCTCACTCGCACTTTTCTTGAGGAAATAAATCTGGGGATTAACAAAAATATTAATGCTAAAACAAAAGTATGTGCGGATGGATCGGAGGCAACCGTTATCGAAGTGAAGGGTAAACAAGCTAATGATGTTTCGATTAAAATTGAAAATACATCAATAGGGAATGAAGAGCGGGATGGTGAATTAATTAACCCTATTAAGCAAGTCGATAAATTTAGAATAACGTATAAGCATCCTTCCTTTTTTAATAGTGAAAGGGCCCAACGAGAGTATTTGATTACCTTACTCATTTACCAAGGTGCTACTCAAGTGGGTAAATTAAAGCTGACTGTTGTCCGGCCTCCTGTAGCTTTGATTCATGGCTTGTTATCTAAAGGGAAAATTTTTGAATTGATGAAAGTGGGCTTGCAAGCAGAGCTCTATAGCGATAGGCAAGTGCATATAGTGAGATATTCCGATCGGTCAGGTATGGGCTTTTGGGACAATTCTGCCTTGTTGCAGGAACGATTAAAACTCATTTTATTGGATTGCAATAATGCTCAAATATCAGCTGGAAAATGTGATTTAATTGGGCATAGCATGGGGGGGATTCTGAGCCGAATCCATGTTCAAACGAATTATCACTCAGCCGTTAATCGAGTTATTACGCTGAATACGCCACACGGAGGATCTCAAGTAGGTAATCTAGTTGATCATCAAGTTTTTTACGGAGCTTTGACAGTGGCCAGTTTTATAATGGGTGGAGAGTGGAAATTTCAAGCGATCAGAGATTTACGGGTAGGCAGTGTTGCCCTTACTGAATTATTAAATGGTCCGACAAGAACTCATAATTCGGTTCCCTGCCATGCGATTGTGACCAGGTATGAAATTCCGATGGATCAGGTAGACCCTCTTTCAGTAATCAATGATTGGTCAGCTCTAGTACTGCAGGCGGCCCTCTTTAAATACAAGTCTATGCTACCTTCCCCCGGAAATGATATTGCGATTTTATTAAATAGATTGACGCAGGAATTGTTTGACGGCTACAATGACATTACAGTATCTGATCAGAGCCAAAGGGGGGGCTTAAGTCCATCCAATGTAACGTTGATCCCGGCAAATCAAAATCACATGGGTTCTACCGTAAACCCCATTGTTATTGAAAAGGTAAAAGAATTGCTTAAAAAGAGTCCAGCAGATCCACTATTTAGTAAAACGTGGTATGACCCTTTCCCAGAAAAAATACCTGATTTTCTAAGCGAAACGAATAAGGGGGCTAGGGGCTACACGGCTGCTGCAACCCAAGCATCGACTCTACACATTGCTCAGCCCCTTTCCGGTACAACTGTACGACCCAATCAATTCGTTACGGTTTCCGTCAACGTTAGTCAAGATATAAAAAATATCGTGTTTTTTGCCGGAAACGCTTCCGTCGGAACGTATCAAAAGATAGTTGATCCCACTACGACCACTTTTACTTATCAGGTGCCGACTAACGCTATCGGTACCTTACGCTTAGCAGCGTTAGGATTTGGGGAAGCAGGGTATGAATTGATGGATACTACGGTAACCCTCCAGGTGGTTCCAAACGTGAATTTGAAAAGTATCTCCGTACAACCTGCTAGCGTACTCGTGAGTTTACAGGGTACGCAGCAATTAACTGTAACGGGGCTGTTTGACGACGGAGTAGAACGGGACTTATCAGCTTTGGCAGGAGTAACGTATCAGTTTAAAGAAAATATCGCTTCTTATCTGGGAGAAGGCCAGGTTCAGGGAAATCAAATGGGCCGGGACACCTTAACCGTGCAATATTTGGGCAGCTCAACCCGGGTTCCCATTCAGGTGTACGTAGCCATTGAGACCCCCTTACCCGTTACATTCATCCACTTTTCTGGAAAAAATAAAGCAGAACTAGGGAATCAACTTTTATGGTCAACGGCTCAGGAGACCACCAATAGCCATTTTCTGATTGAGCGAAGTCCCAACGGTAAACAATTTGAGGTCATAGGCTTAGTCAAAGGTGCGGGAACGACAACTACGCTGCAAGGTTATACCTTTTGGGACCGTTTGCCGTGTAGTCCAATCACCTATTATCGCCTGAAACAAATAGATGAGGATGGTACTACTCATGATTCGAAGATGATTTCTGTAAAGAATGCGGGCATCAGCTACGATTTGACAATATATCCCAATCCAACCGAAGGTGAGTTAGCAATCGAATTATCACCTACCCTCGATGTAGCTAAAATCCAGGTTTTGAACCTACAAGGACTCGTGCTCTGGCAGAAAGCAGTATTCGATAAGAAGATCCAGGTAAACACCTTGCCTAAAGGTGCCTATATCCTACGAATTTTTACTAAAACTGGGCATACGTTAGAGCAACGATTTATCAAGCAGTAACCTAGCAAAGAGAAAGTGAAAAATTAATGGCTGCATGCATTGAATACGCACCGTTTAAAAGCAAGAATCCTTTACACTGGAAAAATCGCTAATCACTGAGCATTTTCTTTAGACTAAAGTAATTACCCCTAGAGTAGTCTTACTGAGTACTTACTTTCTTCACGTATTCAGCAGGCGTCAGGGGGGTAAATACTCGCGGAAACGATTAATACTGTAGGAAGGATTTTGTTTACAAGATAAAGGGCTACTAGACCGGGCTTATCATCTGCCAGTCATGATCACCTAGTCCAGCCAAGTAGTCAGCGGTAGTTCCATGAGCGGAAAAGCCTCCTGGCTTTGTTCGCCATGACCCCAAACCGTATGCGCTTAGATGAGCCAATCAACTGCTGGCAGGAGCGTACCACCAAATAAAGCGAACGAGTAGTGATTTCTAATGTTGAGAAAATGAAGGCCTGGTTGATTTTAGGGCTCGGTAGCCGTTTGTAGGACGATTGGCCCGCGGGGTTGAGCCACGCTGAGGTTGTCTTCCGCAGAAATTAAAAAGCCTACGGGTTTAAAGGGGCTGAGGCTGTGCAGGGAACTCTTAAGCGTGGAGGAAAGAAATCCCGTGGACATTTTTAATTGCCCAATGTTTCGATTTCCTTCTTTTTCCGTCTGCGCCCAAACGATATATAATTTTCGAGCCGGCTGCAGCCGACTGGGCTCGGCAAGGTTCGTCACCTGTAGTTCTATTTCATAATTGCCATTGTCTTCGGGTTCGACTTTGATCGTTCCTTCGGCAGCCGGTACAACCGCTGAAGAGGCAAACGTGTATTTTTTAGACTGGCACGATTGAAGCGTTAGTAACAGGAGGGCGACTCCTAATCGATACGTCTGTCTATGCTTGAAGGGGAAGGTTAGCCATCTACGGTGCATACAAGGTGTTGGGATCAGTTCCCTTTTAATTCTAGGTCGGCCTATTGCTTTGTTTTGCTGAGTGATTTAAAACACGTTCTCAAAAGCAAAAAGATATACCAGGCCTGTAAAAGCGGCTAACCAATTTTGCTTGCGCCAAGGCTTTCTAAAAGCAAGGCATGTGGCTGCAGGTCTCCCTTTTCGTAGTAAGTCAAGACCAGGAGCTTACAAAAATGGTAGGCGCTTATCTGCGCTATTGGGGTATCTAAAGTGATTAAGAGACCTGATCGCTAGTAAAGGCGCCCGGTACGCTCACAGCTAATAAAGCCCGCGAGGTTAGTGGCGTTTCTTATCCCCTTTATCTACCGAAAGACGGGCCCGGCTATCTAACCATACGCCTGAGAAAGGAATTTTGCGAGCAGCCGTTTGGGTAAACAGTCCGGCTCACGTTCAAATCAAAGGCAAGGAGTCTTACGAGTAAACTGGCTTCTATACTAAGGATGTTGGGGTCCATCAAAGCTACGTAGCTAGGGTAGTGACGGTCTTAGACAGGCGTAATCCTGGCGATTGGATAGGTGTCACTCATTATAATCCCTTTGCCGCCGCTAGCTCTTACAGTGCATTTACCTTCTTTACATACTCGGAAGGCGTCATGTGGTAGAGGTCGCGGAAACACTTGATAAAGTAGGAAGGATTTTCAAAGCCCACCTGGTAGGCCGTCTGGGAGCTGTTAAGTCCCTGTTCTAAGAAGGCCGTTGCACGTTTGAGGCGGTAGTTGCGGATCACCTCGCTAACGGAAAGACCCGTCAAGGCCTTGATTTTCCGGTGCAAATTGACCCGGCTCATATTGACCAGACTAGCAAAGGTTTCCACGCTCAGCGAAGAATCGTCGAGCCGTTCTTCGAGTAGCGCATAGCACCGGGTCAGAAAGGGATCTTCGACGGTCTTTTGGACCGGCGCCGGCTGCATTAAGCCCTGACGGGCGTGCTGCTGGCTGAGCTTTTGCTGGGCGAGCAGATTTCGAATCTTCAGGTGGAGCTCCTCGACGTGAAAAGGCTTGGTGATATAGGCATTAGCGCCGCGCGAAAGCCCATCAATCCGGCTTTCGTAAGCGGATTTCGCCGTGAGTAGGATGATGGGAATGTGACTTACCTGCTCATCGTTTCGAATGGCCTGACACATAGCCAATCCATCCATCACGGGCATCATGATGTCACTAATGATTAAATCGGGTCCCAGCAAGAGGGCCTGCTCGTAGCCTTCGGCGCCGTTGGTGGCTAGACTCACCCGGTAAGCACTAGGGAGACTATCAATGATGAAGGCCGCCAGCTCGGCGTTGTCTTCCACGAGTAACACGTGCGCTTGGGTCTCCTCGGGCGTTTCCGGAGCAGAGGCCCCCGACGTTTCGACGATCGCCGGTTCGGCTTTTGCGTAGGGTAGAAAGATCACAAAGGACGTTCCGCGGTTTTGCTCACTGGCCACTTCGATAAAGCCCATCTGAAGTTCGACGAGTTCTTTAACCAAGGCTAGACCAATGCCCGTTCCCTGCCTAAAATGGCTTTCATCGACCTGGTAGAAACGGTCAAAAATGTGGGGCAGCACCTCCGGCGCAATGCCCAAGGCCGTATCGGACACGGTTAGGTAGATGCCCGTATGGATTTCCCTCCGGGTGGATTGGGCCGGAGGCTGAGTGCTCAGACTGACTTGGACCTCGTCGCCACTCTGGGAAAATTTGATGGCGTTTGAAAGCAAGTTATAGGCAATGCGTTCAAACTTATCCACGTCAAACCAATACGTACCGAGGGATGAGGGAAAGCTCCACGTAAGCTGGATGCCTTTTTGTTCGGCTTCAATCTGAAACGATTGGATCAGGCGCGTTAACACTTCTTGTACACTGCCCCGAGCCAGCGAAAGTTTCATCATCCCCGACTCGAGCTTGGAAAGATCCATGAGCTGATTAATCAGGCCAAGCAATTGGTGGGCATTGCGTTCAATGGCCGATAGCCAGCGCTGCTGGTGGGGAAGTTCAATTTCCTGCTTGAGCCGTTCGGTAGGCGTGAGAATCAGCGTCAAGGGCGTACGAAACTCGTGGGTAATGTTGGAGAAAAACTTCGTCTTCAGCTCATCAATCCAGCGCAACTGCTGGGCTTCCTTTTCTTTGAGTACCATCGCCTGGGCAAAGCGGTCCTGTCGGATACGGTATTGCACAAATAGCCAGGCTAAGGAGCCCGCTAGCAGTACATACAGGGCGTACGCCCACCAGGATTGATAAAAGGGCGGATGGATGATCAGAGAAAGTGAATAGGTATGATGGCTCCACTCCCCGCTGGTATTGGTGACGTTTACGCGGAGCGTGTAGTGGCCCGGAGGTAATTTGGTGTAATGCGCCTCGGAGGCCGTGCCAATGTGGTTCCAGCCCTCATCGTAGCCTTCGAGTTGATAGCGATAGGTAAGCTTCTCGGGCTGGGCGTAGTGCAGGCCGGCAAAATTAAAAACCAGGGAGTTCTGATCGTAAGGAAGCTGGAGGGCTTGCAGGGCTTCCAGCGGCTGTTTAAACGGCGTTTGGTCGATGGGACTGTTATTGATCAGCACCTGGGTGAGGCCCACCGTAGGCTGGTACGTGTCCACAAAGGAGCCAGCAGGTTTAAACAGGGTCCAGCCTTCAATGCCCCCAAAGGCCAGCCGGTCGTCAGGCAGGCGCAGGTAGTGAAAGCGGTTGAATTCCTCGCCGGGTAGACCGTCGGATGCCTGAAATAGGCGAATCTGATGGGTTAGGGGATGGAATTGGCAAAGCCCCTTGTTGGTGGCTAGCCATAAGCTGCCCTTCGCATCGGGCAATAGGGAGTAAATGGCATTATCGGGTAGCCCCTCTTCGAGGGAAAAGGTTTCGCTGGTACGGGTGGATTTATGAAAACAGATCAGCCCGTCGTAGCTCCCCATCCAAAAGATGTCTTTCCGGGTGGGATCGGCTGCCAGGCCAATGAGCTGATTCGTAGGGATTACCTTGGGAGCATTTTCGTGGGTAAGGGTCTGAATTTGATGGGTTTTCCGGTCAATAATGACCAGGCCATCAAACTCCGTAGTCAGGTAGATGCTTTGCTCGTCGACGAGTAAAGCCACGGGGATCACCGGGCGGCTATTCTTTTTTTGCACGGCCTGGGCAAAGGCCGACGCTGGACTTTGGGTCGTCCATTGCCGGGTGGCTTCATTAAAGCTAGCCACGTAGCCATCCTGACCAGAAATCCAGACCTGGCCCTGTGCATCGAAGGTTAAGCCCCGGATGCCTTGGTAGAGATACTGTTGTGAAAGCAGGTCGGGTGGTAAGGGCAGCAGTACAAAGCGCCGGGCCGCGGCATCCCAATACCCCAGATTTTTCCACAAGCCTACCCACAAGCGATGATGGGCATCGTAAGCCGAGCGAACGTTGTAGCTGGAGAGCTGGTATTCGGGGTGCTGGGGCGGCCAGCCAAAGGTCTGACCCAAAGAAATGCCAAACTCCTTTTGAAATAAATCCTCGTGAAAGGAATGCGTATTTTCAAACGTCCGAAAATAGGGGGCATTCAAATCAATCTGGTGCAGACCTGCGGCATTCGTACCCAGCCAGATCAGACCCGATCGGTCTACCAAAAAGCTACAGGCTTCTTTGATCGTGGTTAGCGATGTTTCGGCTACCTGCCGAATGCCCTGCGCATCGCCGTACTGATATACTTTTCCGTTTAATTCCCAGTATTCTTTTTGATCGGGTCCCCGGCGAATCCAGCGAATGGACAGGTTCTCCTCGTGTGGAAACGACACCTGTCGGAAGCTACGGCGCTCGGGATGGTAGAAAATGAGCTTGCGGGCATCACTAAACATCAATTCCCCATTGGGCCGTTCCAGCATGGAAATCATGTCGGTGGAAAGCGAGCGACTGGTACCAAACTCCAAGGGGAAAGGCGTAGGAGTGCTTTGAAAACGGCCCCCTTGCAACCGGGCCAGGCCCGCCATGGTAATCACCCAGATGCGGTGCTGACGATCCTCGAATACCCCCCGCACAATATTGGAAGGTAAACCGTGGGTTTGCTGCGTATAATGGGTCAGCTTTTGAGCTTTTAAATCATAGCAGTAAAGACCGTTTGCGCGCTCAATGCCCCAGATTTTGCTTTCATGGTCAATGAGTAGACCCTGGCTAACAAAGTACTTGGGATACTTTTGAAAGAGGGGGTCCTTACTCACGTGGATGACTTGCTCGGTAACCGGATCAAACACATCGAGTGCCGTGCTTTCGTACTGAATCCAGATGCGGTTCTGGGCGTCAGGCGTCAGGTAGGCAATTACATTGGAGCTAAGGGTGGTGCTGTCGTGCTGATTGTGCTGAAAAACTTTGAATGCTTTGCCGTCGAAGCGGGCCAGACCATTGCGGGTACCTACCCAGACAAAGCCTTGTTTATCCTGAACCAGCCCCGAAACAAAGGATTGTGGAAGACCGTTACGGGGCGTTAGAATGCGTTTAGGATAGGTTAGACCAGCGGCCACGTCTATCTGACCCGTACTGTACAAGGGGTACAGACAGATAAGCAATAACCCAAACCATTGGCGATAGCTTCGGGATAAAGAGCGCATAAGTGGCGGTAAAAGCAACGTTGGGGGAATACAACGGCTTTTATGTAAACAATATTAATTCTTTAAAACATGCTTCTAAAAGAAAACAGGCGCCAATTTTAGCAACGGAGTTGATTAATTAACATTTGTCAGCTTTGTCGGCGTCTAAAAGAAAATATTTCTGGACTCCTCCCAGGTACGTACCGAATTAGCTCGGACTGAGCCGGTCTGCGAATGGATAGCCGTAAGGATGAGTATTCGATTCCACTCTTGATCATTACTTTAGAAAAGATAGGAGGCTAAAATGGCTCTGTTGGGGGCTGGTTGACTTACAAAGAACGGGCCCAAAACCTAAATAGACTTATAAACTAGCATAACGCAAGCAACAGCACTCTGAAACGATTCCCGCCAGCCTTTAACGTAATACCTCGCAAGGCATGCGAGGTATTACTTAATAATCCTTTCCTACAAGTGAGTAATCCTTGCTGGGGTAATCGCCTCCCTCTACTGATCACCGTTCGTACGCTCTGGCTGAGATCATCCATACCACGTCTAAGTGATAAACATCAGCCGAGGTCCTAAGGATAAACAGCACTGGGCTCGACTAACGTACACATCTTGCGCCGGTTTATGAAAGGTCTTCGTACACTGATTATTATTCTTTTGCTAGGCAATGGGCTTTCGGCCCTGGCGGGAGGGCTGGCGCTGATTATGGATCCCAGTGGTGGCGCCTTGCAACTGCCGCTTGGCCTGCTAAGGCATAGCCCCTTTACTACTTTTCTAATCCCCGGTCTCGGGCTATTGATCATAAACGGAATGCCTAGTCTGTATACGATCTGGACCGTGATTCAAAAAAGACGCTACTATCCCCTTTTCGTAGTAGGGCAAGGTCTGCTCTTGATTGCCTGGATCAGTGTTCAAGTGGGGATGATTCGTGAGGTATCAATCCTGCATTACAGCTATG
Source organism: Siphonobacter curvatus (assembly GCF_002943425.1). Taxonomy (NCBI): domain Bacteria; kingdom Pseudomonadati; phylum Bacteroidota; class Cytophagia; order Cytophagales; family Cytophagaceae; genus Siphonobacter; species Siphonobacter curvatus. The sequence goes on along the minus strand of NZ_PTRA01000010.1, from coordinate 54,570 downwards.
CTATCATGGGAATAGCGCTGGTTGGATCAGGGACCCGGTTAAGGCTTAGTCAACCAATCTAGGGGGTTCTCTAGGAGCAGGTCCCCTTTCGGAACCTTTAGCCCCCTTAGTGAAAGGGAGATTACTCCAGCCTTGAGTGAAAAACAAGCGTGATTTCGGTAAGCCCTAGGAGCGATTCGCCTTTTTTACTACCTTCGAAAAGCTTCACTCCGGGAGGTCGCACTCGTTAGGAAAGCTTTCCCAACGTTAGGCCAGTCACCTAACCAGACGTACACCAAGGCTTTCGCCGCATAGCCTGCGTAGGCTCAGCTCACGGGCTGAGCATGCGATTGTTCATTAAATCTTCCCAAGTTATGGATCACTCGTATGCCCTACGGGCAACGGAAGCATTTGCCGTGCTTCCACTGCAGCGCGTGGCTCAATTCACTTCCCAGCAGCGCCAGCAAACCTTAGCTCTTTTGCAAGAAGAAAAAGAACGCTTTCCGGCGGCACTCCAGGCCGACTTGCTCCAGGTAGAAAGCAGGGACCAGTGTCACCAGCGCCTGCAAACCTATCACGCCACGCTCATTGCCTTACACGATACTACGCTAGCCAAAAGTCAGGAAGCAACGCCTTTGGAGCTGCAACAACTCTATGCGCAGTCGCTATCGAGTCTGGACGCACTCCTGCATTTTGTACAAAGCCGGTATGCGGCCCAGTTGAGTTTACAAACGCCTATTCCTCAGCTTTACCAAGAGCGGGCCCGGCCCCAGCAGCAAGTCCGTTTGCAACAACTCGAGGGCCAGCTACTCGCCCAGGCCTGTGATCCTGCCCTGGTTGCGGGGTTTATAAAAGCGCTACACGCGTATGTGATGCGTGAATCCGGCCAACAGCCCCTGACCTTTCAGCAGGTTCTGCACCTGCAGCGCCTGTTAACCGCTCTTGAGCAAGGCCCCCCTGCGCAAGCCGCAGAACGCGGCTTTTCCTGGCTGGACGCGCACTTGATGGCTTTTCAGGTGAATCCGCCGTTTTACCTTTCGTATGTACAGGGCTGGGTGCAGGCGTATGTATCGGATAGCGAAGATGAGCAGGAGCAGCTGATCCGGACATGGAAACTGGCCAAGGAACTCAAACAGCTTCCCCAGCAAGTGCCGGAAGCTTTGTACCCGGGCCTAGAAACCCCGCGTGAATTCCTGAGCCGCTGGTTAGCCGAAGAAATCGACTACCTCGAAAAAAAACGAGCGTTGCAGCAAGCAGACGACTGGTCCGAACCGGCTGCTGATCAAAGCGTGCAAACCACTCTTACGGTGACTCAATTGGGCCTGCTGCTCAAAGTAGCCTTTGAGCGTAAGTATCTCAAGGCTACTTCTCTGAGCGGACTCTTTAAGCGGCTGGCTCCCTATGTCGCTACGCCTCAAAAAGCGCAGGTTTCGGCCCAAAGCCTCCGTAGCAACGCCTACGTAGTGGAAGAATATGATAGAAAGCGACTACTGGAAATACTCAACGACCTGATGAAGACCATTGAAAGCTATTGGTAATAGATCAGCAGGACTGGATAAACTTGCTTATCCAGCCCTGCTTACTGGGCCTTTACGCCTAACCGGTAGGCTTTTACCAGCAGCGTATCCCCGGCGGGCAGATTACGGGCGCTGGATTCATCCAGCTCCGTATACGCCCGGCCGCCGCCATAGGTATACCCCTTACTACTTTTAAAAAAGTAGCTGAGTACGGGTAGCTCAAGGTAATTGTAATCGCCGTAGGCTTTATACACCCGCTGCACGGGCTCCGTATCACCCGCGCGCAGACTTTTAGTGGTAAAGTAACGCTCGAGCTCTTCGGGATACGCTTCATCGGACGTTTGGGGACCAGTGATGGTAAATTCCTTACCGGTTTGTTGGACCGTATGCTTACCCGCTACAAAGCTAAACTGCAGGGTATCAGGGCTAGCAAAGAACAGGGCCGTGTCACCCTGAATGGCCGTATTTTCAAACGAAAATACCGAACCCAGGGATTGGCGATTGACGAACGCCTGAATGAGGGTAGGGTCTTTAATTTCTCCCCCTTTCAGTAGTAAGCGTAACGGATGGGTGACGGTAATTTTGTCGCCGATAAAGTAACGCGGGAAGACGGGTGTCACCTCCTTGGCAGGTGTACACGCGGTTAGGATTCCTGCGAGCAGGAAACCGAAGTGAAATTTCATAGAATTGTGGCGGATTAAACGAATGCTTTTCAAAGGCAGATCAACGCTAGCCTTACCTAGGGCAATGAATAAAGCCTAGGAGCCCGAAATACGTTCAGGGAGTTCAGGTGCATAAAGGGTGTGGGGGTTAAAGCGTAGCCTAACTTAGGCGCTTAAAGATGGGAATAATTTGCAAAAGTAGTGCTAGTGCAACGCTGGTAAATTTTCCGGAACGCCTTATACCCAGCCTTCTTGCAGGGCTTTGGCTACCAGCTCAGCCGTCGAATGCGTCTGGGTCTTTTCGAGCATATTCTTCCGATGCCGATCTACCGTTTCTTTGGTAATCGAAAAAAGATCGGCGATTTGCTTACTGGCTTTTCCGAGCATAATGGCCGAAAGCACTTGCTTTTCCCGCAGCGTCAGCACCGGTTTGCTCGGCAGTCCTACGGAATCCGTGGCGACGTTTAAATAGGAGGGCTGGCCTTCCATGCCGATAAGAGATAGGGTGGGCGTGCCTGCCTGTTTAAAGGCAGAAATGTCGGTATGAATCCCCAGAGTCCGCAGCACGCTACCCGGAGCACCTACTTCCAGGGTAACCACCTGATGAAGGATGCGTATGTAAACACCATTCGTCCGCCGGATACGAAAGTCATAGCTTACCTTGTATTGCAGGGCCTGGCTAGGGGTTAGCTGCCTGAAAAATTCAGTTACTTTACGTTCGAACTGGATAAAATAAGGCAAGTCTTCCGGGTGCATGTGCGAAAAGGCGTAGGGCACGGAAAAGGCCTCGGGCGGGCAGCCGAGTACCTTTTGAACGGCATCACTGGTGTGCTCGATTTCACCGGTAGATACGTTAAAAAAGTAATAGTAGTAGGGACCGACCTGGAAAACATTGAGCAGTTTTCGGTGGATTTGTAGTTCTAGTGCTAAATCCAGTGGGCTAGCTTCCTGATAATAGGCCGCTTTTTGCCAAATCTCTTTTGCTTCTTGAAACGCAAGTAAGGTCATGGGTTCAGTAGTTTCATGGAAGAAAAATACTCATTGTTAGGCAATGCTACCAGCCTGTCCGGAGATTTATAGGAGCGTCTGGCCATTTATAGGTATTTTCTTGGGGAAGGACGCGGGCTTATTTTGCAATTAAAACCAAGACCGGCGCGTGTCTTGGCCCTGTTTTACCCATACCGCCACTCTATGAAACACCTGTACATTTGCGGGGCTTTACTAGCCCTGCTTCTGCTGAACTATTGCCCTTGCCTGGCACAGCACTCTTCCACTAAACTAGGCCTGGTGCTGGATCTGGGCACGACCCCCGGCGCGAAACTGGCTTACGGTCTTAGCCCGCACGTGACGCTGAAAGCTGGGTATAACTGGTTAGGCGTCAACTTAAATCGCTCCCTGGATATTTCCGATGAATCCGTCAACGTGAAGGGGAAAATCAATTTGTCTACGGTGAACGTATCGGTAGACTATCATCCCTTTGCTCAAAGTGCGTTTCGCGTGTTTGGAGGCGTGGGTTATACCCTAGGGGCTAAGGCCCATTTGACGGCTCAACCGAACCAGGGTTACGTGTATGGGGATACGGAATTAACGCCCGAACAGCTGGGTTCAATGTCCTTTGAAGCCGATTACAGTGGGCAGGTAGTTCCCTTTGCGGGAATCGGTATCGGCCGGGCGCTGCCTCGTAAACGCTTTAGCGTAGGCCTGGAGCTGGGTACCTATTATACGCAAGCGCCGAAGGTGCATCTGAGCGGAACGAATTTGTTTACACCCATGGCCGGTCAACAAGCCATAGTGCAGAAAAATATGGAAGACTGGCGGTTCTGGCCCGTGCTGAATATCAACTTGGCTTTTAAACTTTTGTAATCTCCCACACCATGCACTTTATCAGTTCGCTTATCTACACTCGGGGCCGCTGGCCCCTGGCCCTTCTTTTGCTGGGCCTTGTGCTCAACAGTTGTCAGCAACTCAACCCCTTTGAGGGAGTTAATCTTACCGTAAGCACGGCTTTCTTAGGCCGGGTCGGGGAAATTAAACTTAGCAACGCCGTGGCTTCGGAACCCTTGCCGGGTCTGATCATTGGCCGAATCACGGGTCGGGATGCGGGTAAGCTCACCGATGAAAAAGGTAATACCTTGCGTACCTTAACGTTTACGCAAGGCCGTTTGCCCTTTGCATTGAAACCCGGAGTCAATCCGACGCCCGCGACTCCGTTGCAAATTGATGTGACGCTGGAGGGTCCGGATGTGCTCAGTCAAACCCATCACTTTACCTTGACCTCGCGTACGGATTATCAGATGCTCTTTGCCCCCGTGTTCACCAAAGCGAAATTACCCCGGGAAGTGGTCTATGCGGAGGTGCCCTTACGCCAGTCCCTCAAAAGATTCGCGCAGCCGGATCAAATCCAAACGTTGGGTGGCCCCAAAACCCTCGCCGATGAAAACGTCTACTACGAAATTGCCAGCCCCCAGACCTGGAATGGCTACCAGGCCAAGCTTCGTTTGAGCGGAGCTACCCGGGTCAACTATAAAAGCGATACGACGCGGCTGACCTTAGAGCAACTCGCTACCAAGGATGCTTCGTTTTTCATTACCTATGATACGTATCAGTATTACCAGAACGGATACGCCAATTCGGCCAATGACTTGAAAAGCAAGGTAGACATAGCTTGGGCGGACTGGAAAATACAGGCCCCTTTAAAGGATACGACGGTGACCTACCTGGTCAAAGACTTCAAATGCGAAGTCATGAAAGCGGGGTCCGTCATTAAAAACGGAACGGCTACCCAAACGCTGGAAAAAGACCATGAGGTGTGTCAGGAATACGATAGGCCCGTGACCCGGACGTATAAAATCTATCAGGTGGTTACCTTCCAGGGACAAAGTGAACTAAGCCTGGAAATTCCATCTACTAATTACAATCCCAACACCAATGCGACCGTCAAAGCGGGGGATCTGTTGCTCTACGATTATAAAGGCATGATTTCTAGTGTGCAGGATGCCGAAAAAACGGGAAATCAAGTCCGAATAAAATCCGAAAATAACCGGCTCCTGATCCGGGGGCTGGCTAGTGCCACCGCACGGACGCCACTAGCGGGTGGTCTGCAGGCCAGCGTTGACGTCAATGCGTCGCTGGTCACCATCGACGGTACCTTGACCCGTCCCCCCATTCGGGAGGTAAGCGACCGCCTCACCAATTATTACTTCCCGGGCTATGACTACGGCATTGACCTACAGCCTGGCCAGGATTTGCCCATTGGCTTAAGTCTGCCCTACATCAGCCTCTATGGTACGGCCACGCAATACAGTGTAATTCTGCCGAATAACCTCAAGTGTAAGGCGGTACTGTACGAAAGTTCAGGGCAGGGAACCTGTGCGCGCAAGGTGCTTAGTGAAAAGGCTTTTACGGCGAGCCCGGCCCTGACGGTAAGCGTGACAGGTAAGCCTAGCTCGACGTTGCCGCAGTATACCAATGCAGCCATGGCCTTCGTCGAAGTGGACGTGACCTATAACTGCCCCAATAAGCTAAGTGCTAAGCCCAATGGTACCCTTTGGATCGATTATCAGAACACCGGTGTGGATTACGGCTGTGGTCGAACCTACGGCCGCTCATACGCCACCATGATCGATGGCAAGGTATGGTTTTACCTACCCGTTAATTCCATCGTTTGGCTATCGGCCGGCAACTTTACGCAACGCTTGTATATCAGTCCCGACTTTGCCATTTCCGTTCCCTTAAAATCGGATCTGGCTCAGATCAGTGATAAAACGGATAATCTGGTGAGTTCTTCAAAGGTAGATGTGGCGGCCAGCACCTATTACCTGCGTGATTACGACATGTACAGCATCCGAATCAACGTTACGGAAAAATCAAATTGTAGTTATTAACTAATTACCCGGGTGCCGCTTTTGCGAAAAGCGTTTGTGCCGCCTTGCAAACGTCTGAAAAAGCCTTTGGAATGCCCCGCGGGGGAGCAAACCTAGGCTTTTTCTAGCAATGTCTTATAACCAGCCTTCATTAACGGCTTTACTGATGAGTTCGGCCGTCGAGCTAGTGCTGGTTTTGGCCAGCATGTTTTTGCGGTGTCGGTCTACGGTTTCTTTGGCAATCGATAAATAGCCGGCTACCTGTTTACTGGCCATGCCGTTCATCAGGGCCCGAAGCACCTGCTTTTCGCGTTGAGTCAAGACGGGCTTAACCGGAGCAAACACTTCCATGGGCGTTACATTGATAAAGGAGTCGTCGCCTTCTAAATCGATAAAAGAAAGCATGGGCTTTCCCTCCTTTTTAAAAGAGGTGATATCCGTATGAATACCTAAGCTGCGGAGTACACTCCCTTCTTCATCCCCTTGCAGGGTGACGAGTTGATGGAGTAAACGGATGTACTGACCATCCCTTCGTTTAATGCGGTAATCATAACTAACCTTGTAGCGGCGAATCTGCTCGGGCGGTAGTTGACCGAAAAAGTCAACGGCCGTGTGCTCAAAGTTCAGAAAGTAGGATAGATCTTCAGGATGGATCTGAGCTAGGGTAAAGGGGGGGCCAAAGTCCTCCGGCGCGCAGCCCAGTACTTCGCGTATCGATTCACTGGTGTATTCAACCTGGCTATTGGTTAAATTAAAGATAAAGTAATAGTAGGGGCCTACGTGAAAAAGCGTAAGAATCCGCTGGTGGACCAGCAGTTCCGTTTCCAGATCCAGGTCCGGCGCCTGCTTGTACTGCGTAGCTTTTTTCCAAAATTTCTTTGCTTCCGTGAGTGCGATTGAGTTCATTAGTGTGGTAGTAAGAATAGGGTAAGTTTGAAAGAAGAAATATAAATGATTACCCGTAAAAACAAGGGATGACGGCTAACATAAACTGTAGCAGAACGATCCCTAGTAAAAGTCTTTCGTGCTCATGAAAGGTATTCGGTTACCTGCGCATGTGTAAGTCAACGCACCCTATGCGGAGCGGATTTGGAACCGGCCTACGGAGGCGCAGCTGATTACCGAAAGTTTTCACGGGATCTGTACGGATTAGTATAAGGCGGATGTGCAGAATCCCGACTCGGAGATTGGCAAAGCCCTGGCCGACAATGATCTAACGGGCTGGCTCCAAAAACGCCTTTGCATTTATTGCACAGCGATCAGGACGAATACATGGCCTATTTAGATACGGCCGAAGTCGTAAAGTCGATGCTGAGCCTGGGCGCCTCTACCACGCAGCTTACGCGCATTCCCAACGGCTATCAGGTACCCACGGAAGTCATCTATGACGCACCCTTGAATGGTTTAATACACTTAAAAAGTAGGCGTATGCGCTCCTAAAAGACGCTGTCCTTTGTTTTCCCCGAAAGTCCTTCTACGCCGCATGCCTACGGTAAACGAGCCGGCAGAGGAGTCCCCAGGGGCCCCAGCTAGCGTAGCTTTTTTACGGTGCCCTCAGACCAGGACTAAAGCCAGGACCGTTTTTTTATAAAAGGGTAGGAGTCCGGCTACGCTATACAGGAGTTTTGCTTCAGAAGAGGCTTTTGTGCCTAAAGAAGGACCAAACGACTTTCTGGGGTACAGGCGTTAAGACTACACCAGAAGCCCCTAGTTTGGGGCTTACTTTTCAGCATAAGGGGTGCTTAGGGAAATGCTTGGCAAGGGCTGAATCCGCTCGTGCTTAGCAGTAGGCGTGCGTGAGTTGCTTCCAGAGTTGCGCGAGTTCGGTCTGCGAACTGGGCTTACTTAAAAACTGAGTAACTCCCTGCGCGTAAGCTCGTTCGCTGGCTTCCTGGCTTCCATTCGTTGTGAGCAAAATAAAGGGGATTTGTTGCCACTGCGTAGATGTCTTTAGGTGCGCTAAGAGCTCCAATCCGTTCATGCGGGGCATGTTGACGTCGGAAATAACCAGATCGGGCTGTTGAGAGGCCAGCAGCTCCAAGGCCTGCCGGCCATCCTGAGCAAAGAGTAGTTGACCGGGAAACGCCGATTGTTCAGCGACAATCTTTAAGAATTCCTGATCATCTTCATCGTCGTCTACAATTAATACCAAAGGAAACGTGTGCATAAGGATACATGACGGTAGGTGGTGAAAAGACTCGAAACAAGCGAAAGGGGACTAAACGTAAGAAAGCGCTACGCAGTAATAGAAAGCCCCAGCGAGGCGGCAATCCAAAGGAATGATCCTCAGCGTCAGGGGATAACGCAGGGGCTAGGGTAAAGGTAAGTAATGAAGCCTTCGCTTGTATCGTTTAAAAGCCTAAAATTTAACGCTAGGTCAACGGACCATTGAATTTTAAAAAACGCTTAATCAAAACTACTCAGGCGGCCAAAGACGCCTCAGAAAACCGGGCTTCTTCCCTTAAAGAGTACCCTAAAAAAAACTAGTCAGTAGCGGCTGACTAGTTCGGCTCCTTTTTGCTAGGGTCAAAAAAGACGTGTCCCGATAACAAAGGGCTGGAGCAATAGCTTAAAACGTAGGTTGGTACTGATTTATGCTATAAAATTAATAAAAATAATTATATGTGCGTATAGTGAATAGAGTTAATTTTTTGAAAAGACATTTTCTAAAGATTAAACTGACAAATGATAAGATAAATGCGCCGAAAGTGTCTTCATCAATTTTTTTAAAAATTAAGTCCATGTTGGTAAGGGGAGCCTTCTTTGCTAGCCACTTTTACTAGCTCAGACTTGTATCTTTTATTATTGGAAATAAAAATAATCGTCTGATTATCAATAGATACAGCAGAGATACAGCAAAATTGTATCCCCAAGCGTTTCAGCTATTGCCTTGCTTTGTTTCAAGCTTTTTAAATGACTTGAAACCAAAGCAACTTCAAGGTCCTATGCTGAAAATGATATCCTGGGCTAGCTATGCCCAAGCACTGAGTGGGGGCCTGATTCTCTATTATGGCTGGTGGTTTTGGCGCTATGCCGGTGGACTTAAACGCCCTAGTCCCCGATCGGACCAGTCATTCCCGCAGCCCCCATCCCCGGAGCTAGCGCCCCCAACCCCGGAATTGGATGCCCGGCTGCAAAGCCTGGTGATGTTGACCAGTGAAATTACCCACGGGGTGCAGCAGGCATCCCTGGCTGAGCAAAGTCCACAGGCTCTTTTTGCCTATCTGCAGCAAGTGCTACAGCGGTATCCGGAACTGAAGTCCGAGCCCTTTCAGCGCTTCATCTACGGAGTCATTAACGAAGCCTACCAACGTACGGGCTTTATCCCCCTCAATGCTACCGAGCAAGCAAACCTTTGGGAGGCGATCGGATAAAGCTCCTTTAAAGGCCCCGCCTCCCTGGTTGACGGGGTGGGTGCCTTTAAAGCCGACGAGTTTTTCTTTTTTTCACCTTAATCCCTTTCTCCAATGAAAACTACGTGGATGACCCGGCAAGCGGCCCGGCCCTTTGCCCTCCTCAGTGCCTGTCTATTGTTGAGCCTGCGTACCTATGCGCAAGACGGCAACTCCGGCATTGAAGAAGCCAATACCCTGGTCCGGGGGTATTTTGACTCCGGTACCCAACTCATGTACGCCGTAGGCGCCATTCTGGGGCTGATTGGCGCAGTAAAAGTTTTGTGTGCCGTGAACGGTGTTGTTGCCTGAATAACAACAACGCCGGTGCTTTGTAGAAGATGAGGGTAGGCCCCTCGGAACCGCCTTACAGGAGGAGGTTTCAAACCAGCGTATGCGGCTTTAGTTAAGAGCTTTGGTCGTGAGCGATACGTGAAAAGTCGGACTAGATTCCGGCAGGTGACTATGCAAAAGGTGAACACAAGTGAACCGTTGAGGAGGTACCGAAATACAGAAGACGATGTCAAAACCGAACTCCAAAACTTGGTTCGGGATAAGCCAGAGGGAAACCTGCTTACTGCTTTGGCGGCATCCGGTATAGAGACGGCACGAGTTGCATAGAGGCTTTTACAAGGAACACGGGAACCTGTCGTGGGGATGCTAAGGGAGAAATTCAAGCAGAGATCCTGTAAGAATGAGCGTACCGATGCCCCGCACAGGGACAGATCAGTCTGTAGTAGCGTGGAAGCTTCTGTAATGGAAGTAGAGCGAAGGGACTGACTTATTCAGCGAATTTAATTCAAACAACTAATGAAGAATTAGGAGGATTTGAAATGAAAGACGCAAAGCCATTTGAAATTAAGCAACAGCTTGTCAGGGAAGCTTACCAGCAGGTAAAGGCCAATCAGGGCGCAGCGGGGATCGATGCTGCATCGATACGGGACTTTGAGCAAAAGCGCAGCGACAACCTCTATAAAATCTGGAACCGCATGAGTTCTGGCTGTTACCTGCCTGATCCGGTACAATGGGTAGAAATACCGAAAACCGGTGGTGGTAAAATACCTTTTGGGATTCCAACGGTTGAGGATCGTGTGGCTCAGATGGTGGTCGTGATGACCATAGAGCCTGAGATAGAACCACACTTCCATGAAGATTCCTATGCGTATCGGAAGAACAAATCAGCACACCAGGCCCTGGGAAAAGCGAAAGATCGCGCTTACCTGTTTCATTGGGTGGTTGACCTTGACCTCAAGGAGTTCTTCGATAACATAGACCATACGCTTCTCATCAAAGCCCTCGAAAGGCACGTGACCTGCCAGTGGGCGATGTTGTACATCAAACGTTGGTTAATGGTTCCTTACCGGTTAGCCGCGGGGAGACACGTGCAAAGAACCAAAGGAGTACCACAAGGTTCGGTCCTTGGGCCGATACTGGCAAACCTGTTCTTGCACTATGTATTCGACGAATGGATGAAAATAAATCATTCTAACCTCTCATTCGAGCGGTACGCCGATGAGATCCTGGTGCACTGTGTAAGTCTGAAACAAGCCCAATTCATCCAACGCCTGATTAAGCAGCGTTTGGCGGATTGCAAGCTGGAACTCAATGCGACAACGATTGTGTACTGTAAGAAGAACCATCGTGACATCGAATACGATACGATCCAGTTCGATTTCCTTGGTTACACCTTCAAGCCCAGAAGGTCTATCGACGCGCACGGCGTAGTATTCCTGAATTTCTCACCGGCCATCAGTAAGACGGCAAGGACGAAAATCTGGAGCACCATCAGGGACTGGAACCAGCACTACTGGAACTATCTCACCCTGGAGCAAATCGCAGACAAGATCAATCCTATCATTCAGGGGTGGATCAACTACTATGGCAAGTACAACCCACGAGTACTGAAAGAAGTGCTCATGCGCATAAACATGAAGTTGTCTCGTTGGATTCGCAATAAGTTCAAAGGGTTTAGAAAGCATAAGACACGTGCTATTCATAGGCTGGGGGACATCTGTTTGACCAAACCCCACTTGTTTGCCCACTGGTCTTATGGGGTCAAACCCACTGCAAGTCTGCGTAATCGCAAGCAACGGGCAGTTGGCTGAATAAGAAGAGCCGTGTGAGCGGAGACGTTCACGCACGGTTCTGTGAGAGGTTTGGGGTGCGATTCCCCTTACCTACTCGATTCAAAAGTGGAATTCCGGTGATCAGGACACCAACAAAGTGGCTGCGGCCTGGTTTGGTAGTTGCGTTTTTCTGGTCGTCGTGGCTACGGTTATTAAATCGTTTTTCGGCGTATAGTTCATACCGGTATAGACGATGACGAACCGTTCCTACGCTACGCATCAGGGCATAAATCGCCCCGTTGAGCTTTATGGGTTTAAAGCGCAGTATCTGCTCTATCTGGTGCTGAGTCTGATCGGCCTGTTTTTAAGCTTTGTTCTGCTCTACGCGCTGGGCCTGCCAGCTCTGGGGTGTGTGAGTCTGGTAGGCGGTCTGGGCGGCGGCTGGGCCTACCTGCTGCACCGCTGGAGTCAGCGGTACGGGGCGCAGGGCTTGCTTAAATTCTGGGCCCGCCGCCAGCTGCCGTCTCATCTTTCACTGACTTCCCGTACCCTATTCATGCCAATGAACCATGAGAAAAGACCTGAATGAATGCTATCCCTTATTGGATGTTGAAGAGGATGTGCTGCTTTCCAAACAGGGGGACGTCACCCTTGGCTTTCAAGTGGAGTTGCCCGAGCTCTTTTCAATGGATGCAAGGGATTATGAGACTTTGCACCAAAGCTGGGTAAAAGCGATTAAAGGCCTTCCCGCCGGCTGCCTGCTACACAAGCAGGATTGGTTTGTAAGGGAGCAGGTTTCCCTGCCCGCCCCGACCCAAACGCCTAGTTTTCTTAGCCGCAGCAGTGATCGCTTCTTTGCCGGCCGGCCGTATCTCGCCCAGGAGTGTTATTTGTATATCACGTGTAAACCCCGCCAGCGGCGAGCGGCCACCTCGCTCTGGAATACCTTGCTTAAACCTTCTTTACTGCCCCAGCAGACCCTAGATGCTGAAGCCCTAAGCGCTTTCGAGCAAAGCGTACAGCAGTTTAGGCATGAATTGGAGCAAAGTGGTTGGCTGCGCTTGCGAAAGTTGACCCGGGACGACTACTGGTCTACGGCCCATCGACCAGGGCTCGTGGAGCGGTATTGGCACCTAGCCGGGGCTTCGGATGCGCCGCAGATTAAGGAGGTCACCTTAAAGCCCAAACTCCGCGTGGGTAGTCAGGCTACCTGTGTGTATACCCTAGCCGAGGCGGCCAGTTGGCCCACCCTTTGTGGCGTAAGCCGGCCCTTGGAAGCCTATTCGTCGGAAAAGGCACCCGTGGCTACGGGCTTAAGTAGTGTACTGGGCCAACTGCTGCCCTGCAACCACATTTACAACCAATACCTAGTGCTGGAGTCGGATGCGCAGGTGCTTCAGGGCTGGGAACAGCAGCGTCTTCGTTTACAGGCGCTTTCACAGCATTCCCGGGAAAATCAACGAACCTATGCATCGGTACAGGCCTTTTTAGACGAAGCCTTTGCCCAGGGCCGCCGTCCGGTCAAAGCCCACATCAATGTGCTTTGCTGGGCCCCTACCGAGGCCGAATTACAGGCCATCAAGCCCCAGGTGGTCGCCGCCTTTCAGCGGCTGGAGGCCGTGGCCAAAGAAGAAACCGTGATCGAAGCGCAACTGTTCTGGGCGGGACTGCCGGGCAATGCGGCCGAGCTTCCCCGGGAGGAAACCGTACAAACCCTGCTGGAGCCCGTTGCTTGCTGGCTGATGCTCGAACGCAGTACCCGCACGTCGCTGAGTCCGGTCGGCCTACGTTTGGGCGAGCGGCTGACGGGCTACCCGCTGCACGTAGACCTGAGCGATGAGCCGCGGGAGCAGGGCCATATTGACAACCGAAACAAGTTTATTGTGGGCCCGAGTGGGAGCGGCAAATCGTTTTTTACCAATCACTTGGTACGCAGTTACTATGAGCAAGGGGCACACATTGTGTTAGTCGATATTGGCCATAGCTATGCGGGGCTGTGTGAACTGGTACAGGGCTACTATTTTACGTATACCTCCCAGGCGCCCCTGGCGTTTAATCCCTTTTACGGCGAGCCGGGCCAGCCCTGGGAACCGGCAAAAATGGAACTGCTGAAAGGATTGCTGGGGGCGCTTTGGAAAAAACAGCATTCCGAGTTAACCCCGAGTGAGTACACTGGACTATCGAGTGCGCTGCGGGGCTATGCCCGTTGGCAGGCGGCGCATCCGGACGTATTTCCCTGTTTTAATCGTTTTTACGAATACTTGTTTGTCGAATACGCCAGCCAGGTGAAAAACGATCCGGTGCAACAAACCCAGGCGTTTGATCTCGACAACCTGCTCTACGTCTTGCGGCCCTTTTACCAAGGAGGGGAGTTTGACTACCTGCTCAACGCCGAAACCCAATTGGATCTGGTGGAGCAGCGGCTCATCATTTTCGAGCTCTCGCAGATTCAGGATCACCGGATTCTTTTGCCCGTGGTCACGCTGATGATTATGGAGGTCTTTATGAAAAAGCTGGAACTCCAGGGCGTCCGGAAAATACTGCTCATTGAGGAAGCCTGGAAGGCCATTGCCCGCGAAGGAATGGGGGAATACATTCGCTACGTCTTTAAAACCGTGCGCAAATCCTTTGGGGAGGCAATTGTGGTTACCCAGGAAATTGATGACATCATCTCAAGTCCAATCGTCAAGCAAGCGATCCTGGCCAATGCGGATTGTAAAATTCTTCTGGGCCAATTCAAACAGGCCCCGAAGATGGAGCAACTCCAGCAACTGCTGGGCTTAACCGAAAAGCAAAAGGCGCAGGTCATGTCCCTCAACAAAGCCCGCGCTGCCGGCGAATCCTACAAGGAAGTGTTCATTAGCCTGGGCAGTGAGTGGTCCAACGTCTACCGCGTACAGGTATCGCCGACCGAGTACTTGTGCTACACGACGGAGGAGCGCGAAAAAATGCAGGTGACGGCTTACGCCCGGCGCTACGGCAGCTTTCAGCAGGGCCTAGCGATGTTAGCCGCGGAACGGCGTGACTCTACTACCCTTGAAAGCCCATGAAAACCGCACGTGTACTTCTCTTGACGCTGGGCCTATGCCTGGCGGGTCCCCGCCCATCGGTCCAGGCGGCTCTGCCCCTGGCCGAAATCATCAAGCAGGCCATCGTCAAGGTCATCAAAGCCGCGGATTTAGTCATTCAGCGGGAGCAGAACAAGGTCATCTGGTTGCAAAATGCGCAGAAGGCGCTGGAGAATACCATGGCCAAGCTCAAACTCGAGCAAATTGCCGACTGGCTCGAGCAGCACCGCAAACTCTACGCGGATTACTTTGAGGAACTCGCTCGGGTCAAACAAACCCTGGCCTTCTTTCACCGGATTCGGGCGGTTTCGCTGCGTTACTACGCCCTGGAAGCGCTCTACCAGCGGACCTGGACGCAGTTGCAGCAGGATCCCACCTTCACGCCGAACGAGCGGGCGCATATGAACCGGGTGTACCGGGGCATTCTGCAAGCTAGCGGGGAAAACATGCAGCGCCTGTTACTGGTGGTGGAATCCTTTCGCACCCGCATGACCGATGCCGAGCGCCTGGCGCTGATTGAAGCGGCGGCTGATGCAGTGGAGAAAAACTACGAAGACCTGCTGCGTTTTAATCAACAGAACCTGGAAATCCGGCTGGGGCGGGCGCACTCCCAGCGGGAACGCGAAGCCTTACGCCGATGGTACGGATCCTCCTTGCCGTAACGACGCTGCTGGCCGTCGCGCCCGGCGCGGCTGGGCAACTGCCGGAAGAATGGCTGCAGCAAAAGCAAACCCAGAAAAAGTACCTCATCGAGCAAATCGTAGCCGTCCGGACGTATGGGCAAATACTCCAGGAAGGCTACGCCGTAGCTCGGCAGGGACTTTCCCTCTGGGGGCGGATCAGCGGGCGGGACCAGTCCCAGCACCAGGACCACTACGCGCGGCAAGCGGCGATTAATCCGGCGGTGCCGGTGCCCGCGCTTAGTGCCCTGGTCGCGCCGGCGGCTGAACCCCGCTTGCCCTTGCGGCAGGCCGCTTACCTGCGCGCGGTGGACGCACAGCTGCGCAGGCAGGCGGACCAGCTCATGCAGGAGGCGCAAGCCCTGGCTACCGCCTCCCACTACACCTTAAGCGACCAGGCCCGCTGGCAGCGGAGACAGGCGCTGCTCACCGAGTGGCGCTCGCTCCGGGCCACCCATCGGGCGCTCTGGCTGGACGCGCAAGGGTTGGGCCGGCAGCAAAGCCGCAGCCGGCTTGTCCTCACCCACCAGCGCCGCTGGTATAACCCCTAACGCGATGAAAAAACTTTGGGTAACCCTATTGCTGGGCCTGGGAAGTGGTTCCCTGCAGGCGCAAAGCGATGAAATACAGCAACTGCTACTCAATGTGGAAAAACTCGCTCAACTCAAAGAAATCCTCAGCGACTTGGAGCGGGGGTACACCTTGCTGGAATCCGGATATACTACCATTAAGAACCTGGCCCAGGGAAATTTTAAACTACACGAAGCTTTCTTAAACCAGCTGCTTGAGGTAAGCCCGGCCGTGCAAAACTACGCCCGCGTGGCCCAGCTCCTTTCGCAGCAACGCCAGTTGCTATCCGAAATGCAAACCGCTCGGGCGCAACTCGGTCCGGGCATCACTGCTTCGGAACGGGCCTACGTAGGCCGGGTGTATACCCGACTCTACGAAGAAAGCTTCAAAAACCTCGAGAGTCTCACCCTGGTGCTGACGGCTCAGCAACTGCGCATGTCGGATCAGGAACGCCTCGCGGCCATTGATCGCCTGTTTGAAAGGGGGCAGGCGCAGCTCGTCTTTCTGCGGCAATTCAAAGGGCAGGTGGCCGTGTTAGCCCTGAGCCGCCGGCGAGAAACCCAGCAAATCCAACGCTTGTTCCAATGGTACCACCCGTAACCTTTCGATCTTCTTGGCTGCTCACGGGCGCGCTCGTGCTGCTGCCCCTGGGGAGTCAGGCCCAAACGGCGGCGAGTCTGCATGCCGTACTCGCCCAGATTTACGATGAGATGATTCCCCTCTGTAGTCAACTCACGGGCGTAGCCCGGGGGCTGGGGAGTTTTGCCGCCCTGTTTTACATCGCCGTACGGGTATGGCGACATTTGGCCGCCGCCGAACCCGTGGACCTGTTTCCCCTGCTGCGCCCCTTTGCCCTGGGCTTCTGCATTGTAGCTTATCCCAGTGTGCTGGCGCTGATCAATGGCCTGCTCAAACCCGTCACCACCGTTACCGAGGGGATGGTCACCCGCTCCAATCAGGCCATTGAGACCTTGCTCGAGCGGAAGCAAAAAGCCCTGGAACAAACCGATACCTGGCAAATGTACGTCGGGCTGAGTGGGGAAGGCGACCGCGACCGCTGGTTTGAGTACACGCACGAAGCCCTAGGGGAGGGGCCCTTGGAAAGCCTCGGGCATGACGTGGAATTTGCGATGGCCAAAGCGGCCTACCGCTTCCGCAACTCGGTCAAAGAATGGATGAGCGAAATATTGCAGCTGCTTTTTGAAGCGGCCGCCCTGTGCATCAATACGATTCGCACGTTTACGCTGATTGTCCTGGCGATTCTGGGACCCCTGGTGTTTGGAATCGCCATTTTTGATGGCTTTCAAGCGACCCTGACGGCCTGGCTGGCGCGCTATGTGCAGGTGTATTTGTGGTTGCCGGTGGCCAATCTCTTTGGGAGCATCATCGGCAAAATTCAGGAGAACCTGCTTAAACTGGATTTGCAACAGATTGACAGCACGGGCGATACCTTTTTTAGCCCCGCCGATTCGGCGTATTTAATCTTTTTACTCATGGGCATCCTGGGCTATGTGGCCGTACCCTCAGTAGCCAGCTACCTCGTACAGAGTAGTGGCAGCCAGATCCTGCAAATGCGGGTGACGCAATACCTGAGTAGGACGGCATCCGGGATTCAGGCTCTGCTTGCTTCCTCCAAAACGGACCGCAGTTAAGTCGGTCGAATTGTTCCACCGCTATGTTCCAACGACTTCGTAGCCTGGATGCCGCTTTTCGCATCCTGCGCACCTTTACCCTTTGCGTCATCGCCGGTAGTCTGGCCCTGGGAGCCTTTGCCCTGTATCTAAGCCACCGCTTGATTACAGAAAGCCGCCAGCGCGTCTACGTTCTGGCGGCTGGTCAGGCCCTGGAAGCGTACGCCGCCGGCCAAAAGGAGCAACTAGCCATTGAAACCCGCGATCACGTCAAAACCTTTCATCAGCACTTTTTTACGCTGGATCCCGACGAAAAACTCATTCAGGCCAATCTGCGTCAGGCCTTCTACCTGGCCGATGGTTCAGCCAAGCAAGCCTACGACAATTTAAAAGAGAGCGGGTACTATGCCGGGGTGGTCGCTGGCAATATAAGTCAGCGCATCGAGGTCGACAGCATCAGCGTGAATACCACGGAGCATCCCTATCGTTTTCGCTGCGTGGCCACGCAACGCTTGATTCGCAGCAGTCATACCGTGCGGCGGCGCCTGGTCACGCAGGGACGTCTGCGCAGCGTGGGACGCTCCGAGCACAATCCCCATGGCTTTTTAATCGAGCGCTGGACGACGCTGGAAAACCGGGACATTCGGCCATGAAGTGGCGCTCCTGGCCCGAACCCTGGCGCACCTATGGCCTGCTGCTGGCCTGGGCCTTACCCCTGGCGCTCCTGGTCCTGCTCTTGGCTTTGGAGCTTTTTAATCCCGCCAATGCGCGCTTTGCGGATTCTTCCTTACATCCTTAACCCTTCTTGCGATGATGCTCTCGACTTTGACTCCGCCGCAGCGGGCCCTGCTTTGGTTGCCTCTGCTCGTGGTTCCGCTACTCACGTTGGCCTTTTACGCGCTGGGCGGGGGCGGACCCCAGGCTCCGGTGGAAAGTAAACTGAACGATCGGTTGCCCGAGGCGGTATTTAAAGAGGCCGGTATCCTCGACAAGCTCAAGACCTACGAAAAGGCCGCCCTGGATTCCAGCCGACTGGACCAGGTACGCTTTCCGGCGGATTCCCTCGAGCAGCAGGCCTGGCAGCGCAGTCAGCGCCAGCGGACCCAGGTGATGCACCAACTCGATGCCTTAGAGCATCGCTACGCCGAAGTCCCGGTCCGCTTGCCGCCGGTGCTAGCCACCGAGCACGATTCCCCCGGGTTGCCGCGTTTACCGCGACCCGATCCCGGGCCAGATCCGGAATTGAAAGCCTTGCATGCCTTGCTGGACAAGGTGATTCTCGTGCAACGCGGGGCGACGGATTCCCTTCCCGCGGCTACCGCCCCCGTCGTGGCCACTCGACCCGACAGTTTATCCAATGCCTTCTACGGGCTAAGCCTCCAGGCAGGCCCGCCTGCGGCCTTGCGGGCAGAGATTGCTCACACCCAAACAATTCAGCCGGGGGCTACTGTCTGCTTGCGCCTGACCGAACCCGGACGCCTGGGGACCATGGAACTGCCCGCCCAGCAGCCGCTCTGTGGACAGGCGCAGCTCCGGGGGGAGCGGTTGCTGATTTCCATCGTGAGCCTGCGACGGGGGCAAACGCTACTGCCCGTCCAACTGACGGTCTACGATGTCGACGGCATCGAAGGCCTGTTGGTTCCGGGCTCGCTGACGCGGGAATCCCTCCAGGAATCCGCCCAGCGCTCGGCCCAGCGGCTGATGCTCCCCGTCGGGGGCTTGGAAACGCAGGCGGCGCAACTCGGCTTGCAGACGGCGCAAACGCTGCTGCAGAAACACGGCCGGGCCCGCAAGGTGACCTTGCCCGCGGGCTATCAGGTGCTACTTCAACCCTTAAATCCTAGCCGTTTATGAAACGTTTGCTTCTACTGGGGCTCCTGGCCCTAAGCCTAGCTAGTCGCGGGCAAACCCCACCGGATACTTTAGCGCTAAGCTTTCGAAAAACCACCCACTTGATTTTTCCGACGTCCATCCTGAGCGTAGATCGGGGCAGTGGCCAGGTGCTCGCCGAGTCGTCCCAGGCTCTGGACAACGTGTTGCTCGTGAAGGCGGCCCGCAAAGCTTTCGAGCCCACCAACCTCACCGTCATTACCAGCGACGGGAAACTCTACAGCTTTGAACTGCGCTACCAGGAGCAGCCTCAGCCCCTGGTCTGGCGGCACCGGGAAGGATCGGTGACTTTTAGTGAGACTGCCCAGCGGGCCTTGCAGGCGCGGCCTTTTCTGCGCCGGCCCCACGTCCGGCGGGGTGGAGCCAAGCTACGGGTACGGGGACTCTACCGGCACGAGCAGCGATTGTATGTGCTGTTGGCGCTGACGAATGCCGCGCGCCTTCCTTGGGTGACGGGAACCGTGGAGGCCCGCCTGCAGGATCGCCGCCTGCCGAAGCGAACGGCCCGGCAACACGTGCCGATTGCGGGGCTACAGTTCGTGCCCGTCAAGGTCGCGCCCGGTCAGCAGCAGCCGCTGGTGGTGGCCCTGCCGGCCCAGTCCTGGAACCCCCGCAAGGTCCTTCGCCTGGAACTAGCCGAAAAAACCGGCGGGGGGCGCCTGACCCTGACCCTTTCGCCGCGTCACCTGCAAACCGCCCGTCCCCTGTAAGGTTATGTCAAAAAAAGCAACAGCTCAAGGGCGGTATGTATGCACCCGGTTAAGTCTGGAAGAGTACGCGACGTTCCGTCAGCAGGTACAGCAAAGTAATTACCCGTCGGCGGCGGCCTATGCCCGCCGCTTGCTCCTGCAAAAACCGGTGACCCTGCGCTACCGCAATGCTTCCCTGGACGATGCCCTGGAAGAATTAGTCCTGCTACGCCATCACCTGGAAACCTTACTGGAACGTCCCCAGGAACCGGCGCTGGCCGCAGCTATTCAACGCTTACAAACGCTCATTGAAACCCTTACTCCGCTATGGTTGCCATCATGAGTGCCACCCGGCAGATTCAGCGGGCCCTGCACTACAACGAGCAAAAAGTAGCCCAGGGCCAGGCGCAGTGCCTCGATGCGGGCTATTATCCCCGGGCGGCCGAAACCTTAAGCCTGTCCCAGAAACGCCTGCGCCTGCAACAGCGGGCTGAGCTCAATAAAAAAGTAAAAAAGCCCTACGTTCACCTGACGCTTAATTTTCACCCGAAGGATGCCCTGTCCCCGCGGCGGCTCAAACAGATGGCCGAAGCCTACCTCGAGCGCATTGGCTACGCCCGCCAGCCCTATCTGGTCTACCAGCACCACGACGTAGCGCACCCGCACCTACACGTGCTCACGACCAATATTACGGCGCAGGGGCGGCGCATCAATGCGGCGCCTTACGCCATCAAGCAAGCCGCTCAGCACCTGGAACTGACTTGGGGCCTAATCCCCGCGCGCCAGGCGCGTGCGCTTTACCCGGCCCAGACGCCTACACTGGCTGCCACGGTAGCCCACATCCGCCAAACCTACGCCTACACCAGCCTGGTGGAATTCAATGCGATTCTGCAGGGGTATGCGCTACAGGTGCGCCAGCGGAACCCGGGCCCCGGTCACGTGCCGGGCCTGTATTACCAGCGGCTGGATGGGCAAGGGCAGTCGCATTCGGTTCCCATTCCGGCCAGTAAGCTGCCGGGCAAGCCCACGTTAGCGGCGCTGGAAAAACAATTTGCCTGGCACGCCCTCCAGCCCAGTGCCCCCCGCGCTTTGGAAAACAAGCTACGCTGGTGTCTGGAGCGCTCGCCAAGCCTAAGCGACTTCCTGGCGTCCTTGCGGGGTCAGGCAATCCAGGCCGTGCTAACGGATAGCGCGCTGGTGTACGTCGATCACGGGCGGGCGATTGCCGTGCAGGCCACGCGCCTGTCGGCAGGCCTGCAGGGACCGGGCCTGGAAAAAGCCTTTCAACTCAGTCCGACTCACCTCCAACAGGGCCTACGCGCCCGGCATGTACCCGAACTTGACGCGGCACCCAACCTACGCCCGCGTCTTCACCTGTAACCTGGCTACTACGCATGAACACGGGAGAAAACACGCAGGCGCTACGCGGCATCCTCGACCTGACGCGACTCATTAGCGTCAGTCTGCTGGGCCTTCACGGCTATTACTACGGGTATCAGGCCTTTCTGGGCTGGCAGCTCACCCATCCGATTACGGACCGTTTGCTGCGGCACATCGCCCAGACGGGCCTCTTTGATACCCTGGCTACCTCTAAACTATTAGCCCTGGGATTTTTAGCCCTTTCCTTACTCGGCGTCCAGGGGCGAAAGGATGAACGCTACTCGGTAACTGCCGCGGCCCTATGGATGGGGGTGGGCCTGGTCCTCTACGCAACGAGTCCCTGGGTGTTCGTTACCGCTTGGCCCACCCCGACGCTGGTGAGCACGTACCTGGGCCTAACGGGTGGAGGGTATTTACTGCTGTTGCGCGGCGGGAGTCAAGTCTCGCGCATTATTCAAAAGCACTGGCAGGGCGAGCCCTTTAATCACGCCAATGAAACCTTTCCCCAGGAGCAGCGCCGGCTTCCCAATGCCTACGCTTTGCATTTTCCGACGGACTTTATGTACCGGGGTAAACGCCACCGCGGCTGGATCAACGTCATTAATCCCTTTCGGGGGCTGATGGTATTGGGCATGCCCGGCGCGGGAAAATCCTACTTTGTCATTCGGCACGTCATCCAGCAGCATCTGGCCAAGGGCTTTGCGATGTTTATCTACGATTTTAAGTACGATGATTTAACCCGCATTGCCTATTACCACTATCGCCAGCAGCGCTCCTGCCTGTCCTTCTACGTGCTGAATTTTGATGATTTGTCCCGCTCGCACCGCTGTAACCCCGTAGCGGCAACGTATTTGCTGACCCTGCAGGACGCCGATGAATCGGCCGAAACCTTGCTGCTGAGTCTGAACCGGGACTGGATTCAGCGGAAGGACTTTTTTGTCAGCTCCTCGTTTAGTCTGCTGGCGGCCTTACTCTGGTTTCTGCGGCTCTACCAAGACGGTCGCTACTGCACGCTCCCGCACGCCATTGAACTCCTGCACATGGATTATGACCGCCTGTTTAGCGTGCTGCAACGCGACGAAGACCTGCGTAAACGCGTCAGTCCCTTTGTCTCGGCGTATCTCAACAATGCCATGGAGCAGGTTGAAGGGCAGCTGGCTTCGGTAAAAATTTCGCTGGCCAAGCTGGTTTCCCCCACGATGTATTATCTGCTATCCGGCAATGATTTTGATTTGAATCTCAATGACCCCGCCCGTCCTAAGATCATTTGCATGGGCAACAACCCCCTGCGCTCGGCGGCCAACGGGGCGATCGTGTCCCTGTACGTCAATCGTCTGCTCAAGCTCTGTAACCAGAAAGGGCGCCATCCGGCCAGTCTGGTGTTTGATGAGTTTCCGACGATTTACCTGCACGAAATGGACAAAACCCTGGCTACGGCGCGCTCCAATCAAATCGCGGTGACCTTAGCCCTGCAGGATTTAAGTCAGTTACGCAAAGATTATGGCAAGGACCCCGCTGACGTGCTTTTTAATTTAACGAGTAACGTCATCGCGGGCCAGGTAACGGGCGAGACGGCCCGGCAGCTTTCCGAGCGCATCGGTAAGATTGTGCAGGATCGCAGGAGCTATTCCGTCAATCGTACGGATACTTCTTTTAGTCACGCCCAGCACCTGGACTATGCCTTGCCCGTTTCACGGATTGCTACGTTGTCTTCGGGGGAGTTTGTGGGACTCGTGGGCGATGAGCCCGGGTGTGAGATTCCGCGCAAGGCTTTTCACGCGCGCATTCGCAATGACCATGCAGCACTCGCCCGGGAGGAAAAACAATTTACGGATGTGCCCATCGTAAGAACCCTGGGGGCGGATACGCTTGATCAGACGGTGAAACGTATACGTGAAGAGGTAATCACGCTGGTAGGGGATTGCCTGGATGAGATGCAGCGGGATCCGCGCTTGCAGCATCTGCTGGTGCAGAAAAAGCGTTAAGCGAAAGCAAAGAAAAAGCCAGTGGCGGCTGGCGAAGGTAGGTTACGCGCGCTTCTGAGCGACGCACATCAGCGATAAGGCACTGGTCTTCGCGTCGGGATTGCGGGCGGAAAGCAGGTTGCCTAAGCGGTACTTCAACTCGGCTTTTCCGTGAACGCCCTGCAGGGCTTCCGCACCCACTTCGTGATTATGCGGGTATAGGTTCACCCGAAAGCCTGCGGGCTCCAGGGTTTGTTGGAAAAGCTCCGGGGTAACGCCGTGTCCGGGTTTGTGGTGGATTTCCGAGGCCAGCGCGGCTTCCTGCTGCACATTGGATTTGTGAAAGCTGTGGCCAATCCAGTTATAATACCAAAGTCGGGCATTCCAAAGCAGTTTAGCCATGCCTTTGTAGTTCCAGGCACTTAATTGGGGATCGTGGTCAGTAATGAGCAAGCCTCCGGGCTTGACCAGGCGAGCGGCCTCCGCTAAAACGGCTTGCATATCATCGCAGTGATGAAGCGTAGCATTAAGCGTAACCAAATCGGCAAAGCCCGAGGTAAAGGGAAGGGCCGTGGCATCGGCTAGTACGGGCACATAGCCCTGTTGGGCGGCAAAAGCCAGTGATCCTGGCGCGACGTCTACGCCGATGAGCAATTTGGGTTTGCCCTGCAGCGTAGCAAAAATGTTACCCGGACCGCAACCAATGTCAACGACGACTTTGTCCGTCCAGTCCCCAGTGGCGGCCTGCCAGCGGCTTTTGAAGGGTTCACTGCGGTGACAGTAGATTAAATACTCTTCGGCCCATTCGGGATGGTCAAAATAATGAGCGTTGGCCCGCAGGCCTTCCGTGGGATGGGTAATGGGAAAGGCCAGGTAGCCATCTTTTTCCTGACCCGGGGCGGTCAAATACGGGGCAAGCGTTTCCTGTAATCGAGTAGCAGTCATCATACGAAGACGTTAAGTGATTAGAAAACATACAGAAAGCGTAGGATAAACAGAAAAGAAAGCGGGATTCGGGGCGATCTGCTCGAAAAGGAAGGAATAGAAAAAGCAGGAGCCGTAGGTCCTTTACTTCGGACGTGACGTAGATAGGTATAGGTTGGTGTAAAGGATAGGCGGGGATACGCATCAAAACTAGTAAATCCTACGTAGTTGTACAAGCGACAAATACCTCTTTTTTTTTATAGGAGCTTGATAGACAGGCGGATGGATTTGGGAAAGCAGCCAAGGGAGATGAGCTTGCAGGCGTAACAAATAAAAACCCGGAACTTCTGTCCAGCCAACAGAAGCCCGGGAATGCCCGATTAGGGGTTCAGGGGGGTTAATACAATAGCTTTATAGTTGCAGAAAGGAACGGCGGCAACGCATGCACTGGTAATAACGCGTATTTAAAAAGAATAGCGAAAACTTGACCAGTAACGGACGTCGGCGTCTTTCTGTGTCTTTACAACGGCAATAGGGACAATTGGCGGAATTAGAAATAAAGGACATAATTAAAGCGGGGGTAAATCAGCCGTGGAGGCAGCCACAGCCGGGGGGATTGATTAAGGAGTATTGATAGGGCTTTTGGTAAAACAATAACGAGAGCAAATATGCCCTCACCTTCCCAGAAAGGGCATCAAAAATGTTTCAATTGATACGACAGGCGTTACCTAGATGCATAGAACTACAATTATTCGTTGCCTTGCAAGCGTGTCTATGCATTGTCTATATCTATTATAGCTTAAAAAATGTCTAGCACTGACGTTACGAATGATAGCGTTGAGGTTACATTGTTGAAAAGACTGCATAAAAGCGTTACTAGAGGTTTAACTCCAAAAAAGGCTTCATACGATTGCTAAAGACTTTTTTATGCGGCGTTTAGACTTTCGTTACGTTAGTAAAGCTAGGATAGCCCCAAAAGTAGGGTCTTGACACGCAAACGTAATTAATGTATATTCAAACATTATTTCGTCATATGGCGGTATGACAAAAGAAGGGAGTAACATCTCACCCCAGGCAAACGAGCCTGGGGTTTTTTAATGTTTCAATGAAACAAGCGACACCGATGCACAGGCGGTGACAAGCGTTTAGGGCACTGCTTACACGTTTCATGAACGTCTTACCTTCCGGCTAGCGTCCGATTTTTAAAGCCGTCCATCGAACCGCGTTTTTTTCGTACCTTTCCCCAAACCAGCTACCCCATGTCTTTTCGTTTCCTTCGGTATTGCCTATGGTTTTTGGCGTATGGATCGGCCTGTGCCCAATTCAACCGACCAGATACCTTGTCTCATACCGGACTCTATTATCAGGCTGAACTCAGTGGCTGGACGGCTCAGCGTAGCCAAACCCCTTTCTGGTTGCGAACGAATCAGTTTGGAGCCTTACCCTGGGCTTCGCCGGGAGCTTTGTTCAACGGGAGCCTGGGGGGGCGGTGGCAGGCGGGAAACTGGACGCTGAAAGCCAGTGTACAGGCCGTAGGGCAGCTTACCCGCTCGCCTCAGGTGGTACTGCCTCAGGCATACGTAGGGCTGGAGCGGGGCCATGTTGAATTATACGTGGGGCGGCGTCGGGAGATAAACGGCTTGACGGACACCCTGTTGACCTCGGGTTCGTATGCGTATTCGGGAAATGCCGTGCCTATTACGCAGGTAAGGCTAGGAACGCGTGATTACGCTCCCTTAGGCTTTACCAAAGGCTGGGTGGCGGTTAATGCCTTCATGAGTCACGGCTGGTTTACCGATACGGATTCCATGAAAAACGTCTGGTTGCACAGCAAAGCCCTGTTTGTGCGCCTAGGGAAGCAAAAATGGCATCTATACGGTGGCGTGACTCACTTCGTCCAATGGGGAGGGTATTCCGCTTACCTCGAACCGGGTTTGACGCGTAATGGCCACTTGCCTCGCAACTGGACCGCGTTTAAAAATGTACTCTGGCCGGGAAGTTTGGAAGGAAATGCGAATGATCAGTTAACGGGGCACGATACCCTGAATCGGGTGGGGAATCAACTAGGTTCGATTGATCTGGGATTGGAACTCAACCTACGGAGCTTTCAACTGCTATTCTATCATCAGCACGCCTACGAAGACATGTCCGGAGTTGCTTTTCAAAACTTTCCCGACGGCATCTTCGGTCTACGCTGGAAAACAACGACCCCTGGTAAAGCCTTTCAACTTCGGCAGCTGACCCTGGAATATATTACGACGCTCAACCGCAGTGGCCGGGGACCCAAGGGGTATGACGACTACTTTTATAACGGCCAATATTTAGACGGCTGGGTGCACGAAAATTACATCATTGGTACCCCCTTGTTTACCCGCACCAAAGATATTCCCTACGCCCTACGCCAAACCTACAGTGATCTAAACCGGCCACGTTCGGTCAATAATAATGCCCTTCGGGCCTGGCATGTGGGCTTGGAAGCGCAAGTATGGGTGCCCGTGCAGATTCTCCTCACGCGTACGACCTACGTAGATGATCCCTTCCGCTCCGATTCGCATCGGTTTAGGCAATTTTCCATGAGCGTGGCTCTACCCGCCATTCCTTTAGGGCGGGGACTCTTCGGCGGGTTGAAGCTAGCCCTGGATCGGGGTGATCTGTTTTCCCAGAATGCCGGGTTGCTATTCAGTCTGCGTAAAGTAGGGGGCTGGGGACACCCGTAGTGGTTAAGCCAGCAACCGGGTCAATTTCCATTGTAGCTGTTCCCACCAACTGAGCTGAACATGCTGGCTTACCCAGGGGAGTAGTCCCGGATTATGGCTAATGTCGTAGCCTTTTTCGGTTAGACTGTAGTACGTTTTACCCCGAGAGACGAGAAGCCCGGCCTTCACCAAGCACTGAAAGGCCCAGTGGCGTACCCAAGGGTCCCGTGCATTTCGTTTGGCATAGGTCTGATCCTGAAGCTGCTGATGGATGCGTTCGACCTCAAGGAGTAACTCCGCCGGCATGGCCATAAGTTTAAGGATAAGAAAGGCATGGGGGGTCCAAACCTGGCCCCCCATGCGTCGCTGCTATTGACCGTATAATTGCTGACTGACGGCTTCGTATTTGTCGCCCTTACTCCAGCGGGGACGACTCGCACGGTTGGCAATCAGACGTGCCACATAAGCGTAGGTCTGGCAATATTTAAGTAAATACGGATAACTAATCGAGTCCGGATTGTCACTGACCTGATGGTAGAATTTAAATAAACCGGCATCAAACTTCGTGAAGCCGGGCGCAAACGTCGGGGCAGGTACGCCCTTGGCGGCAAAGCTAACGTTGTCGGATCGGTCAAAGAGTCCCTGCTCGGGGGCGGGATCGGCATTCACCTTCAATCCAAACGCCGCCGCGGCGGTTTCAAATTCGGTTTGCGTACCCGTACGCTCCAAGCCAATGACGGTAACCAGCGTCGTATCATTGTAGCCTGCACCATCGCAATTCAGGTTATACACGCAGGATTTCATGGGTAGGAGTGGGTGTTCGGCGTAATACTTACTACCCAGGAGCCCGAGTTCTTCGCCCGTAAAGTTTAAAAACAGAATCGAGCGTTTAGGCTTCACGCTGGTAAGCGTCTGGGCGGCACTGAGTACGGCTGCCGTTCCGAAGGCATTGTCGCGGGTTCCGTTGAAGATGCTGTCAGCGGCCGTAAAGGTACCGCCCCCGTTTTTACCCGTACCTACGTGATCGAAGTGGGCGGATAAAACCACGTATTCCTGCTTGAGAACCGGATCCGTACCTTCTAGTACGGCGGCTACGTTAAAGGAGCGAATCGCCTGTTTGCTCTGACTGGGCGTTTGACCGGAGAGTTGTTTGACTTGGTCGCGGTTGAAACCTTTGGCTGCTTTTCCGCCCAGCCATAAGTGGGGGAGTGAGGCGGGCGAAGTACCGTCCGCGGCTAAACGGACTTGCTCCCGGCCAAAATAATTGGCTACGCTCATCCAGGGCAACTGCGGCGGTAATACTTCAATCAAAGCCAAGGCTCCGTGCTGAGCCGCGATCTTTGACTTTTGCTCGGCCGATTCAAAACCTTCCATGGGTGATTTAGCATCGGCCGTGCCAAACTGAGCAACGACAATTTTTCCTTTCACGTCGAGGCCCTGGTAATCGTTTTCCAGGCCATAGGCCGCAAAAACGACGGGAGCCTGCTGAAACGAGGCCGACTCCCCCGAAAAGCTGATGAAATGCTCTTTCACCTTTAAGGTATCACTACCGTAGGTCAAATAACCCTGACTGCCGGGCGTTACCCGTTCGAGGTTTACCGTTTGCAGGTAGTCTTCGCCAGCCGCTGGTTTAAGCCCCAAACTGCGGTAGTATTCAGCCAGGTAGCGGGCCGCTACATTATTGGTGATTTCACCCGTACGCCGACCCAGCATTTCATCCGCAGCCAAAAAGCGAACGTGTTGCCCGACCGTGGCTTCCTTTAGGGCGAATTCGGGCAAGGCTTTGGTTGGGGTAGCTGCTTTGGATTTTTTGGGTGTTTGGGCCTGTAAAGAGGCACTCGCCAGCACGCCGCAAAGGGCCGCCTGAAGCAAAAATTTCATTCGGTGTTCTGTTAGGTTCTTGCCTTTAAGCCCGGTAGACGCGCTTTGGGAGAGCTTACTGACCTTGAAAAGGGCTTTCATATCTGCTAAATTGCTTGAAAAGTTTGGCCTGTAGGTGCCATTCATCAAAAAAACCGCACAAAATCACGAACATTTAATGCGTAGCGACGTTTTTTGTAGGTCTTAACTGTATTGCATCACATGAAAAAAGCACTTCTTACCCTCCTTGTTCTTTGCTTTGCCTTCGTAGGCTTTGCTCAAAATCAACCTGAAGACAAATCCAAACGCCCCAGCCCCCCGGCTCAGGCCATGGGTAAAGTCAATGGAAAAACCATTACCATTGAGTATTCGCAGCCTTCGGTAAAGGGCCGCGATGTATGGGATAAAAGCGGGAAGATAGCTCCCTACGGTCAGGTATGGCGTACGGGTGCCAATGAGGCCACCACCTTTGAAACTTCGGGTGATTTGAAAGTAGAAGGTAAAAAATTACCCGCCGGTAAGTACGGCCTGTTTACCATTCCCGGGGAAAAGGAGTGGACCATCATCTTTAATAAGACGGCTCAGCAGTGGGGTGCTTATAAGTACCAGCAGACCGATGACGTGTTACGGGTAACGGTACCTGCACGCAAGGCTCCACAAATGACCGAGAAGTTTACCATTACGGTAGCCAACTCCGGTACCGTTAGTATGGCTTGGGCGAATACGCTGGTGGATTTTAAAGTGAAATAAAGTTTCGTAACCATCAAAAAAGGTCGTCTTAGGCAAGGCGACCTTTTTTGATGGTCTATCCTCGGGACCGTAACGAAAATGATCTACCCTTTATCTTTTCGTAAGTACGCTAGAGCCTTCTGAAAAAGCATAATACCCAGCGATTTATCCACTAAATAGGGTTTTAAGAGGATTAATTAACTGAAAAACTGAACTTTAGTTAGATTTTAAAAAAATTAAATATTTTTTCCTGCTAAGTATTAAATTAATTGAAATTTAAGATTACTTTTGACCTAAGCTTCTATTATGAGGCCAGACTCATTACACGGTTTAACCTGAACTATTGTCGAGTTGTCTTTGAGGCCAGATTATTCCGCCCATATCTGCTTCTATTTTTAGTATCCGTACGTTTCCTTGCTCAAGTTGCCCCTTGTGCTAGTTTCAAATTTAGCTGTTAGTCCTAGCTCCGCCAGACCAAGACTACCTGAGAATTAGTATGCAGGCATGTGTGTCAGGGGAAGGATTAGCTCTGAATCTACCCTCAAGAAACGTATCTTTCCACCGGGCTTAAGTCAATCCCCCTTGAGCCATAACAGTAGCATAAGCGATTGCTCTAGAAACAGAGACTTGGTCTTTTAGACTCCGTTTTCTTGTCCTCTAGCGGTTGTCTCAGCAGAAAACTTTAAAGCAGTACTCAATGGAAGTACACGTAGGTATGCGTGAACGGGCCCAGGGCTTTGTTTAGACGTATAACTTGTAGCGTGAGATCTTCCGGGCTATTGCTATATCCTTTCGTTACCTGCCTCAACGGGCAGCAAACGATTTGTATCCGCCACCAAACCGTACGAAACCGCGTGCCTTTCTCCGATAGGAAAGCCTGGCACGCCCTGCCCGAAGCTCAGCTTGTCACGCTGGAGCGATGGTCAGCGTATGCCCCTTTGATAGTCCCATACCCTTACAAACCCAATCCCGTTGATTGACCGAATTTTATGGAAACGCCCGCTACCGCTTATGAAGTCTACCAGGTCATTGATCCTGAGCAATCCAAACTTTGGACGGCCGTTCGACGCTACCTGAAAAGTTGGCCCTGGTTTGTATTGTCTGTGGCTTGTGCCCTAGGGCTGGCCTATGTTTACCTGCTGTATCAGGCTCCGATTTACCGGGCCAAAGCCAGCTTACTGGTAAAGGATGAACAGAAAGGAGCCGCCAATGATGAAATGCTCAAAGGCCTGGACATCTTCGGTCAGCAAAAGCTCGTGGATAATGAAATCGAGATTTTAAAGTCGTATACCCTCATGGATGAGGTGGTCGATAAGCTGGATTTGGATGTGCGCTATTTTGTAGAATCTAACTTTGGTAAACGGGAGATTTATGATTTAATACCCGTGCACGTGGTCGTCGAACGTCTGAACGAGTCGATCTATGCTAACCCTTTGCTAGTGACTTTCCCTGGCAATAATCGCGTGGCCATCGATGGCGTCGAATATCCCTTGAATAAAAGCGTTCAAACGCCTTACGGAAAGCTACGGCTTATTCCGGCCTGGACACCCCTCAAAGCCATGCCTGAGCTGCAGGTACAGGTCCTGTCCCGGGATGAAGTGGTAGAAGGCTACTTAAGCCAGTTAACGGCTGATACGAAAAGTAAACAGTCTACGGTCATTGAACTAAGCATCACCGACCCGGTTCCCGCCAAGGCGAAAGCCATTTTGAATGGGCTGATTGAAGCCTATAACGCGGCGGCCATAAGTGATAAAAATAAAACGGCATTAAATACCTTAAGCTTTCTCGACGAACGTCTGGGTTTGGTTTCGGGCGAGCTGGAAACGGTTGAAAAAGACGTCGAGTCTTATAAGAGTACGCACGGCATTACGGATCTAAGCGTTCAGGCCGAAAAATTCTTGCACGGCGTTCAGGAAAACGACTCCCGATTGAACGAAATCAATATTCAATTAGGAACCCTGGGTGACATCGAGCGGTATTTGGATTCGCGGGGTAAAGACCGCAGCGGCGCTCCTTCCACGCTGGGTTTGAATGATCAGGTACTTTTAGGATTAATCGGCCAGGTATCTGAACTGGAACTCAAGCGGGAGCAACTCCTGCGGACTTCCAATGAAATGAACCCATTGCTTCAAATCATGGAGAGTCAGATTCGCAACGTGAAAGCCAACATTCGGGATAATGTGCAGACCATGCGTACCATGCTGGTCACCTCCAAAGCACAAACGCTGGCCACCAATTCCAAAATGGAAAGGGTACTCCGCGGCATTCCCCGTAAGGAGCGTCTGTTACTCGATATTTCTCGCCAGCAGGCCATCAAAAACGACCTGTATACGTTCTTACTCAAGAAGCGGGAGGAAACGGCGGTAACGCACGCGGCTACGATTGCCGATAGCCGGACGGTCGATGCGGCCCGTAGCGGGAAGTTACCGATTCAACCCGTCAAGCGAAACGTGTACCTGGCCTTTGCCCTGTTAGGCTTTCTCTTACCCATTGGCTTTATCTACGGCCGGGACTCGGTCAATAACCGCGTCATGCAACGCAACGACGTGGAAGGTGTGACGCAGATTCCCATTCTGGGGGAAGTCGTTAAGAGTAAAGGCGGTGGCGGACTTGTCATTGCGGACCGGTCCGTACTCAGCGAGCAAATCCGGTCCCTGCGTACGAACCTACAGTTTTTAAAGGCGGCTACGGACAGTCAGGTGCTTTTATTTACTTCCAGCATCAGTGGGGAAGGTAAATCTTTTGTGTCCTTGAACCTGGGAGCCAGCTTAGCGTTGGTCAACTACCCAACGGTGATTTTAGAAATGGATTTGCGTCGCCCGCAGTTACAAAAGAGTTTGGATCTGAATCATACCGTGGGCATTTCCAACTACCTCATCGAAGA
This sequence comes from Siphonobacter curvatus, assembly GCF_002943425.1. Taxonomy (NCBI): domain Bacteria; kingdom Pseudomonadati; phylum Bacteroidota; class Cytophagia; order Cytophagales; family Cytophagaceae; genus Siphonobacter; species Siphonobacter curvatus. Next base: position 22,126 of record NZ_PTRA01000010.1, on the reverse strand, counting down.
AGCTACCTTGGATGAAATTTTGTACGAAATCCCCGGCTATACCAACTATTACATCATTCCTAGCGGGCCCATTCCACCCAACCCTTCCGAGCTCCTCAGTAGCCCACGGCTCAAGCAACTCTTTGAAGAACTACGGCAGCGGTTTACGCATATTCTCGTCGACTCCCCACCCATTGGGCTAGTCACGGATGCTCAGTTGATAGCTCCCTACGCCGATTCAACGATGTATCTGGTACGGCAGGATGTAACCCCCAAAACGTACTTAAAGACGCTCGATACACTGTACCGCGAACAGCGTTTCCAAAAGCTGAATATCATTCTTAACGGCATGGGTAAGAACAAACGGGATTCGGCCTATTATCAATATGCCTATAGTCCCAAGGAACTTCAGAAATTATCCTAACCTCCGCCCGGGGAACGCACGGACTTAGGTAACGTATGTAGCGAAGCGTTAGACGCCAATCGCTTCTGAATCGAACAACTGTATGCCAGGAAAAGGGTAGGTAGTGCCGGACTCGTCCGTGCACTACTTCCACCCGCTTTGCCCAGCGGAACTGCCCAGGATTAGCCCCATGAGGGCGATTACCTCCCATGCTACTAACACACCTGAAACCATGAGCTATGTAGAACCTGTATTCACTGTTCCTAAACTACGTCTCAAACCTAAACCAGTACCTGCCTCATCACCCGTCGTACCGGTCTGGGGAAAACGGGCCTTTGATGTGCTGATGGCTGGGCTAGTGATCACAACGGTTCTCTCCTGGATGATACCCCTGATTGGTATTTGGATCAAGCTTTCTTCTCCGGGCCCGATCTTCTACATTCAACGACGAACCGGTCGGCGCGGACGCCACTTTAACTGTTTGAAATTTCGCACCATGCGGTATCAGGTCAATGCCCCCTTTTGTCAGGCTATTCCCAACGATCCGCGTGTGACCAACCTAGGCAAGTTCCTCCGCAAAACCAATCTGGATGAGATGCCGCAATTTTTAAACGTGCTCTGGGGAGACATGAGCATTGTAGGGCCCCGGCCGCACGCGCTGGAACACGATGCGCAGTACTGGGATTTGGTTCCTGACTACGCCATTCGTTACCTCATCAAACCCGGTATCACCGGTTTAGCCCAAAGTCGCGGCTATCGCGGGGAGGCCAATCTGTTGCAGATGAAACATCGCTTGAAACTCGATCAATGGTACATAAAAAAGCAGTCACCCGGCTTGGACGTGAAGATTTGCTGGTGGACCGTACAGAAAATGATCCAAGGCGACGAAAAAGCTCACTGATTTGTTTATCTCTAAATCGCCCGTATGGACGTATCTAGTAAAATTTATGTAGCTGGCCATCGAGGAATGGTGGGTGGGGCCCTTATCCATCATTTGCAACAGCGGGGCTATCGTAAACTTCTTAAACGTAGTTCGGTAGAGCTCGATTTGCGTAATCAGGCAGCAGTAAATCGTTTCTTTGCTCAGGAGCGACCCGAGTATGTATTTCTTGCGGCGGCTCGGGTAGGGGGGCTCACGGCCCATGATACGTACCAGGCGGAGTTTCTCTACGATAACTTGATGATCGAAGCCAATGTCCTGCACGCGGCTTATCAATATGGGGTAAAAAAACTGTTGTTTTTGGGGAGTAGCTGTATGTATCCCCGTTTGGCTGCTCAGCCCGTAAAGACGGATTATTTGCTGCAAGGCCCCTTGGAACCGCTTACGGAATCCTACGCCGTAGCTAAAATCGCGGGGCTTAAACTTTGCCAAGCCTACCGCGATCAGTACGGAGCCAATTTCATAACGGCTGTACCCACCAATGTGTACGGGCTGGGAGATAATTACCACCCGCAAGAGGCCCAGGTACTGCCGGCATTAGTGCAGCGGTTCCACCAAGCTACTCTAGCGGGATCGCCTAGCGTGAACGTATGGGGAACGGGTACACCCCGCCGGGAATTTCTCTTTGCCGATGATCTGGCCGATGCTTGCGTGTATCTCATGCAGCATTACCAAGGCCGGGAGCCCATGAACGTGGGTACGGGGGAGGGCATAAGTATTCGGGAGTTGGCTGACTTGGTGAAAAGCACGGTCGGCTATGCGGGCGAGATTGCCTTCGACTTCGCCCAACCCGATGGAGCCCCGCGGAAACTCCTGGACGTGTCGCCCTTATACGCGTTGGGCTGGCGGCATCGAACCTCATTAAAAGAAGGCTTGCGAATGACCTACCAGGATTTTCTGGGCGCACACCTTAATCCTAGAACTGCGTATCCGGTGACCTATTAACTTATTCTTTCTTCCAATGAAAACGGCATTAATTACGGGTGTGAACGGCCAAGACGGCGCTTACCTGTCGGAGTTACTCTTAGAAAAAGGCTACCTGGTGCACGGTGTCAAGCGCCGTGCCTCTTTGATCAACACCGAGCGGATCGATCATCTCTATCAGGATCCTCACGAGTCTAACGTGCGCTTCAAGCTGCACTACGGGGACATGACCGATTCCACGAACCTGATTCGCATCATCCAGGAGACGCAGCCTGATGAGATCTACAACCTGGCGGCTATGTCGCACGTGAAGGTGAGCTTTGATACCCCCGAGTACACGGCTAACGCCGACGGCATCGGCACGCTTCGGATTCTGGAAGCGGTACGGATTCTGGGTCTGGAGAAGAAGACGAAAATCTACCAGGCTTCGACCTCGGAGCTGTATGGCTTAGTGCAGGCCGTTCCTCAATCGGAGACGACGCCTTTCTATCCCCGGAGTCCCTACGCCGTAGCTAAACTCTACGGCTACTGGATCACGGTCAACTACCGCGAGGCCTACGGCATGTACGCCTGCAACGGGATTTTGTTTAACCACGAATCACCGCTTCGGGGGGAGACCTTCGTCACGCGCAAGATCACGCGGGCGGTAGCAGCGATTGGCTTGGGGATGCAGAAGTGCTTGTATCTGGGGAATCTGAACGCCGAGCGGGACTGGGGTCATGCCAAGGATTACGTGGAGGCGATGTGGCGGATTCTGCAGCAGGAGACTCCGGAGGATTACGTGATTGCCACGGGGGTGACCACGCGGGTGCGGGAGTTTGTGAAACTGGCCTTTGCTGAAATTGGCGTGGAAGTAGCCTTCAAGGGCGAGGGCGTAGAGGAGAAGGGCTACGTGGTGAGCTGCTCCAACGAAGAATTTCAGTTAGAGGCAGGCAGCTGCGTAGTGGCAGTGGATCCGGCCTACTTCCGTCCGACGGAGGTGGAGCTGTTGATTGGGGATCCGACCAAGTCGAAGACGAAGCTGGGCTGGGAGCCTAAGTACGATCTGGCGATGCTGGTTCGGGAGATGGTGGAGAAGGATGTGGAGGTCTTCCGCCGCTCGAGTAAAATGCAAATTGAACACCTCATCGGGTAAAACCGCTGCTTGGATGAATGAGATAAAATTAACCACTAAGGCGAGTTATTTGTGGCAATGGGGCAAACTCCTGTCTTTGACGGGAGCTGCTCAAGTGCTCGTACAAGGTTCCAGTTTAGTCGGTGGAATCTTGGTTATTCGTTTATTGCCCGCCAGTGAATACGCCTTGTATACGCTGGCGAATACCCTGCTGGGAAGCATGGTAGTACTGGCCGATAGTGGAATCGGAGCGGGGGTGATGGCCCAGGGAGGCAAAGTGTGGCAGAATCCGAGCCAATTGGGAGCCGTAGTGGCAACGGGATTGAAACTAAGACTCCGTTTGGCGGTGGGGAGTTTAGTACTGGCGCTACCCTTATTAGCCTACCTGTTACTCCATCACGGGGCGAGTGCGTTAATGACTACCTTGATCGTGCTGGCCCTGATTCCCGCCTTTTTTGCGGCTTTATCGGACACGCTTTGGGAAGTAGCCCCCAAGCTACACCAGCGGGTAAAGCCTTTGCAAAAAAACCAGCTCGCCGTGAGTTTGGGACGCTTGGTACTGACGGCCCTAACCTTGTTTACGTGTCCTTGGACGTTTGTGGCCCTACTGGCCAATGGATTCCCGCGTCTGTGGGGAAACAAGCAGTTGAAAGCCCTGTCTGGCGAATTGCTCGACCTCAAGCAAACGCCCGATCCCGCCGTACAAAAGGAGCTTTTGGGCATGGTGAAGCGAATTTTGCCCTACACGTTGTATTACTGCGTTTCCGGACAAATCACCATCTGGCTACTTTCCTTTTTGGGAAGTACCGCTTCCATTGCCCGTATTGGAGCCCTGGATCGCTTGTCGGTAGTGGTTACGGTCTTTAGTACCTTGTTTACGACCTTGATTTCCCCGCGTTTTGCCCGGCTGTCTGGCGATCGATCGCAGCTCTTCCGGCATTTTTTACGCATTCAACTGGGGCTGTTAGTCGTCGCTTTCTGCACCATCGCGGGTGTACGGATGGCGGCTACTCCCATTCTTTGGGTACTGGGACCAGAGTATACGGGTTTGGAAGGGGAATTGACCCTGAACATGACGGGCAATTGTTTGAACTGGATTGCCGGTTCTACCTACGCCTTGTACAGTAGCCGGGGATGGGCCATGAAGCCGCTGGTTTCCATTCCCTTGAGTTTACTTCCCATTGTAGCAGGTACCTGGTTTCTGGAAGTAGGAACGCTGCTCGGCGTCATCACCTTGAACATTTGTATAGCCTGCGTACAGGTTTGTGTCAGCATTACCTACAGTTGCTTTAAAATATACCAAACACCTCGACAAACCGATCCTGCAGCTTTTTAAGTGCAGATAAGCCACACTCAAAGACTGTCTTTCTCCCTTTATGAATGCGATAGTATGTACTCTTTTTGAAGGTCATTATCATTACGGCGTTGCGGCTCTGGCGAATTCTCTGTACAACAGAGGATTTCGTGGCGTGCTCTACGTGGGTTACCGTGGAAGCGTTCCCTTCTGGGCCGAACAGGCCGTTGAAAATCCGGCTTTAGGGTGGCCCGGCAGCCAAAGTTTCAGCCCTTCCCAAGGATTAGACATTCATTTTCTGCCCTTAGAAACAACTTGGCATCTGACGAATTACAAGCCGGAGTTTATGCTCCGCATTTTCAATAACTACGGCAGTGGGGCCGATGCGATCCTGTATTTCGATCCGGATATTGTCGTGAAGTGCCAATGGGAATTCTACCTGAATTGGGTGAGTTATGGCGTAGCCCTTGTTCATGAGATTACGAGTAACGACATGCCCTATTCGCATCCCATTCGGATGGAATGGCTCAAATTAATCGATCGCTGTAATCTCCAGCCGCAGCGTAAACTACAGTCCTACATCAACGGGGGCTTTTGCGGCGTATCACGCCGGGATTTGGGCTTTCTTGATATTTGGTCGCTGATTCTAAAGACGGGTTTTAGCTATTACCAGTTTGATCCCAGCAAGTTCATGCCTACCAACCGGGAACATCCTTTCTACGGTACCGATCAGGATGCCTTAAATATGACGGCCATGTGTTCGGAGTTTCCCTTGAGTGAAATAGGACCAGAAGGGATGGACTTTGTGTACGGCGGGTATACCATGTCGCACGCGGTCGGCTCCCCCAAGCCCTGGAAAAAGAACTACATCTGGAGTGCCCTGCAGGGCAATAGTCCGTCCTTGCCGGATAAATGCTTCTGGCAAAACGTGCAAGGACCCATCGCTACGTACCATTCCTGGCACATTCAACGCAAGCAGGTAGGTCTGACCATTGCTTCGGCAATCGGTCGGTTTTATCGGCGGGCTTAATCTGGATACCGATGACGGCAACGTTACTTCTACTAGGCGGATTTCTGGGTTATCACGGTTTTTTTTGGCTGTTTCCCTCGCCACCCCGGGTCCACTTTACCCCGGAGGGTCGGGCACAGGAATACATCTATGCCCGAAAACCTTTTGAAATCGTATGGGTGGGCTCCGGGCTTATCGGTGACTTTACCAAATACCTGCCCGAGCCTTCGCGTAGCTTTAATCTGTTCTTCCCCTACAGCAGTAGCTGTTTAGGGATTGAAATTATTGCCCGCCGCCGCCGGACGCCACGGGTGATCTTCGTAGAAACCAATTATTTATTCAAGGGCTCGGATGCGAAGCTCGTCGATCGTCTGTTTCACCGGATTGGGTATCCTGTCCAGTACTATCTGCCGGGTTTTCAACGGAAAAATAATCCCTTGCGTTGGGTGAAACGGCTGTTGCACCAGGTAAGACCTGCACCCGCTCTTTCAGGGCAGACGCCGCATTTCCAGGAGTGGCTGGCCTTACACCGGAAGAATTACGAGCATTTCCATATCAGTGAGCCATTTACGCGCGAGCTGGAACGCTTGAAGCAACGCATCAACGGCCTCACGGCTCAGGGCTGCCAGATTCTATTTTTTGAAATGCCCATTGAAGAGAGCCTGAAGGAGACCGACTTATACAAGCTCCAGAAGCAGTACGTGCGTAGCTTATTTCCGCCGGAATCCTACGAATGGATTGAGCAGGACTCTGCCTACCAGTATCGAACCTGGGATGGGATTCACCTGACCCAGGAGAGCGTACGGACCTACGTGGCCTACCTCAGTAAGCAGGCCCAGCAGCGGGGCCTTATTTGAACCGATTTTAATCATGGTTTGCCATGGCAAGATACCTTTCTGAATTCCGATTGTATGTATGTAATCAGTGGATTAGCCGCATTCCCAGCCACCGCATTCGCCTGTGGTACTACCGCCGGGTGATGAAGTTTACCATTGGTCCCAAAAGTTACATTTTGATGGGTTGCTCCTTTGATTGTGCCGGAGGATTATCCATGGGCAGGGGCTCCGTAATTAATCCCAACTGCCGCATTGATACGCGGGGTTCGGTGACGATTGGCAACAACGTTTCCATTTCCAATGAGGTGATCATCTTGACGGCCGATCACGACATGAATTCCCCGACGATGGCGGGCCGGGAAAAAGCCGTAACCCTGGAAGATTACGTTTGGATAGGAACCCGGGCGATGATCTTACCCGGCGTAACCCTACGTGAGGCGGCCGTTGCGGCGGCCGGTTCTGTGGTCACCAAGTCCACGGCTCCCTACAGCGTAGTAGCGGGTATTCCCGCTCAGGAAATCAAGAAACGCTCCAGTGAACAGGCGTATACCTACGATGCTTCGTACAAACGACTATTCCAGTAAAGCAACGAACCGCATGAAAAAGAACGTAGCCATTTTGAGTGCCGGCCTGGGAAATGTTTCCCGGGGCTTTGAAACCTCCGCCAGTTTGTGGTATCAGGCCTTAGCCCGGGAAAAGGAACTGGCCGTTGAGCTTTTTGCCGGTGGTCCGCAACCGCAGGCAACCCGTATTTGGAATTTACCACGGAATGGGAAAGTAGCCCGCTTGCTGCGTTCACTACGGCTGATTCAAGACGGATGCCGCCTGGAACAATTGTCCTTCGGCCTGGGCTTGTTGCCGTATTTATTTCGGGGCAAGCTGGACGTCGTCTGGTTACAGGAGGCAACGCTGGCTTCCCTTATGCTACGCTTTAAGAAAATGTTTCATTTTCGGTACCGAATTATGTTTTGCGATGGGGCTCCCGTCGGTCACGCCTTTGCCCAGCAATTTGACTACTTGATCTTTTTGCACGCGTATGCCCTGCAAGCGGCGCTGGCCGATGGCATTGCTGCTCGCCGCTGTGCGGTGATTCCGCACGTGGCAGATGTGACGGTATATCCGACGAGTAAAGCCGACGCCCGTGCCCACTTTGGCCTGGCATCCGATCGGTTTGTCATTATTTGCGTGGCCGCCTGGAACAAGCATCATAAACGCATTGACTATTTACTCCAGGAAGTGGCTCAGCTCCAGCGACCGGAGATTACCCTGCTTTTGTGCGGACAGCCCGAGCAGGAAACCCAAGAACTCCAAGCGATGGCCCAAGATTTAGGCCTGGATGTTCAGTGGCATACGCTGACGCGACAGGACTTATCCCTGGCCTACAGTGCCGCCGATGTGTTCGTCTTGCCGAGCTTACACGAGGGCTTAGCGGCTGTTTTGCTGGAAGCAGCCGCCCATCAGTTACCCGTACTGAGTCACATGCACGAAGGGGGGAAATATGTCTTTGGCGAAGCGTACGAAGGCTTGGCCGATTTTTCCCAACGCGGTGTCTTAGCGGATCGGTTGAAAGCCTGGCAGGCAGCTGCCGACTTAAGCCCCATTGGAGCCTACACCTACCGCTGCGTCAGTGAACGCTTTAACGCCACGACCTTGACGCATACACTGGTGAACTTTATTAACCGAGCTACGCTATGAGAATCGTATTCGTTTGCGGTTGTTTAGAGCCCGGTAACGATGGGGTCGGTGATTATACGCGTCGGTTGGCGGCGGAGCTCATTCGGCAGGGGCACACGGCGGGGATTTTAGCCCTGCACGAGCCGGGTCGGGAATGGGTCTTCAGTGGTCAGCAGTTCGATGAGCAAATCCCCGTGCCGGTACTCCGTTTATCGCAGTGTTTGTCCTGGCCGGAGCGAATGCGCTATGCACAGGCCTGGGTGGCTCAGCAGAATCCTGAAGTCTTAAGCTTGCAATACGTCCCCTTCTCCTACGACGCCAAGGGATTACCCTGGGGCTTGGCCGGGCAATTAAAAACCTTGGGCAAGAATGTACCCTGGCATGTCATGTTTCATGAAATCTGGGTGGGAACCCGGCAGGGCTCTTCGGTGAAACAAATGTTGTGGGGTAGTTTGCAGCAAGCGATCCTGCGGCGGCTGGTCAAGCAATTAGCCCCCCAACAGATCCATACGCAAAGTCAATTGTACCAAGCCTTTCTGGCTCGTCAGAAGGTCCAGGCGGGTCTGCTCCCTTTGTTTGGCAATGTGCCTTTACAACCGCAACCCTTCCGCGTCAATACCCACGATTACCTGGAAATCATTGTTTTCGGGACGGTTCATGCCGATGCCTTGTGGCGGGAAGCCATTCAGGAATTAAGTCAACAGGATCGGCCTATGCGACTCACCTTCATTGGTCGTAATGGCTCCCATGCCAAGGCCTGTATCGAATGGTGTACCCAGATGCAGTTGCCCGTACGCTTGCTGGGAGAACAAGCCCTGGAGCGGATCTCTTTTGTTCTAAGCCAAGCGGATATCGGCCTGACCTCGACGGCCTTGCCTATGGTGGAAAAAAGCGGAACCGTAGCCGCCATGCTTGAACACGGCTTACCCGTTTTGTGTATTGCCAGTGCCTGGCAGCCGCGCGGTGTTCCTAGTCCTCCACTGCCCCTACACGTCTATGCGTACCGCGTAGGGCAGGTATTCCAGCTCCTGGATTCGTTGCAAAAGCATCCACCGAAAAATCGGATTGCACGGACGGCTGAGCAGTTAACCCGGCAGTTGAGTCCTCGCCGGTCTTATTCGACATTGTTATGAAGTATTCTGTTTGCATTCCTACCTATAATCAGTCGGCTTACCTGGAAGAGGCCGTCTGGAGTGCCTATACCCAAAGCTGCCCGCCGGCTGAGATTATCGTCTACGATGATTGCAGTACCGATGCAACGCCGGCTATTTTGGCTGGTTTGCAAGCCCAGATTCCTACCTTACGCGTCGTGCGTCAAGCGGTCAATCAAGGGATTTCGCGCAATACCGACCTCTGCTTACGGGCAGCCCGCTATGAACTCATCATTCGACTGGATTCTGACGATCGCCTCTTGCCTGAATTTGCCGAAACCCTGGGTACCGCATTTCAGGCGTACCCCCAATTAGGCTATGCCCACGCGGCCGTTGAAGAAATGGATCAGTACAGTCAGCCTTTACGCATCCGCCGCTTGAATCGTCCGACGGGTGTACAGACGGCTGGCCAGGCCTTGAAGCTAGCCGGGCAGGGCTATAAAGTAGCGGCTAACATTCTCATGTTCCGCCGGCAAGCCCTGCAAGCAGCCCACTTCATTGCCTCGAGTGTTGATTTTGCGGAAGATTATTACCTGTGTGCCTCGTTAGCGGCCCTGGGCTATGCTAATTATTATTCGAGTGAAGTTCTATCCAATTACCGGGTCTGGACGGATCAGGGACACGTTCGTCAGCGGCGAAAATTAGCCGAAATCCGGGGCATCCGGGCGGTATTCGAGGAAGTTCTACAACCCGCCTACCAAGACCGCGGCTGGGGACTGACTTCCTTGCACGCGCAACGACGCCAGCATGCGTGTCAACACGCGGACTGCTTAACCTGGCGTACCTATACCGCCGTTGAAAAACAAGAACTAAAGGACGCCTTGCTATCCCTGTCTTCGGCCGGGCTCACCCGGCTATGGATCTGGCTATACCAGCATGAGTACGGCTCCTGGATTCAGGGCTATAATCGCCTGCAACAGGTACCTAGAACGTGGGCCAAACGCCTGCTTTTATCCTGGCGATCTTCTTTTTCATTAACCAAGGCCTAGACGTATTGTGAAAATTCTAGTAGCACATCCGACTGGTAATCGTAACGTACGAGCCATCCTTTCCAGTTTGTTCGAGCGGCAGATGCTAGCGGACTTTCATTCCACGGTGGCGCTGACGGGCGAGGAAGCCTGGCTCCAAAGGCTGCCCGCAACGCTGCAACAGGAACTATTGCGGAGGAGTTATCCGATACCCAGTACGCTCATCAAAGCCCACCCCTGGCGGGAGGTGCTTCGCATGGTGGCTCAAAAAGGACGCCTGCAACGTCTCTTGCAACCCGAAACGGGCTGGGCTAGCATTGATGCCATTTATCGGGACTTAGATCATCGGGTCGCACAGTCGCTTCGGAGCTCCTCGCTGGACGCCGTATATGCCTACGAAGATGGAGCGTTAGAAACCTTTCGGCGAGCCAAGGACCTGGGCCTGACGTGTATCTATGATTTACCGATTGCCTACTGGGAAACCGGACGTCAGCTCATGCAACAGGAAGCCGAACGCTATCCGGACTGGGTACAAACCCTGGGCGGAAGTATTCAGGATTCATCCGAAAAAACGGATCGTAAAACGCAGGAACTGGCCTTGGCCGATGTGGTCATTACCTCGGGTAGTTTCGTTTCGGATTCGTTGCCGGCGTTTGCCCGGGCCAAAGATCAAATTGTTTCTCCCTTCGGCTCGCCGCTTACCGCGACCACCGAGCCCCGGCCGGCCGGTAGAGGACCCCTCCGCGTTTTATTTGCCGGGTCGATGGGACAGCGTAAAGGGTTGGCAGATTTGTTTGCCGCCGTGAAGCAACTACCCAAAGGAAGTATCGAACTCGTCGTCATGGGCAGTTTACTGGCACCGCTTGCGTTTTACCGCCAGCAGTACGCGGACTTTACCTACGAAGCGGGACGGCCCCACGATCAAGTACTGGCGTTGATGCGTTCCTGCGATGTGTTCTGTCTGCCTTCGATTGTAGAAGGTCGGGCCTTAGTAATGCAGGAGGCCATGAGTCAGGGCTTACCGCTGATTATTACGCCCAATACAGGTGGAGCAGATTTGATCCGGGAAGGGGAAACCGGCTTTTTAGTTCCCATTCGATCGCCCGAACGCATTGCTGAGAAACTCGTCTGGTTCCTGGAACACCGGGATGCTATTCCGGAAATGGGTCGGCAAGCCCAGCAGCACGCCGCCCGCTATACCTGGGAACGGTACGGTCAGCGGATTGCTACCGCTTTGCAAGGCCTGCCCACCCGAACCCATAGTCCCGCCTTTAATCAATTGTAGAAATGGCTTCGCTTGCATTAACCTCCTTCCGGACTGTTCCGTCGCCCCTGGCCCAGTCGGCCAGCCGGGCTTACATTACCCAGTTGAAGCAGGGCATTTGGCTCTATTTCTTCTTACTGATTTTTGAAGGAGCCCTGCGTAAATGGGTGCTACCTGGACTGGCGACTCCCTTGCTCATTGTTCGGGACCCGCTAGCCTTATGGCTCATCTACCGGGCCTGTAACCGGGGGCTCTTTGCCGGCAATGGTTACCTGCTCCTAAGTATCATAACCAGTGCCCTGGGCTTCTTTACCGCCTTGGTTTGGGGCCATGGGAATGTCGTAGTGGCAGTCTATGGGCTACGGATTATGCTGATTCACTTTCCATTGATCTTCCTCATTGGACAAATTTTTAGCCGTCAGGACGTCCTCAAAGTAGGCAAAATGGTTTTGATGTTAGCCTTGCCGATGACCCTGCTGATGGCGGTTCAATTTTATAGCCCTCAGTCCGCTTGGGTGAATCGGGGGCTGGGTGGGGATACCGAAGGAGCTGGTTTCAGCGGAGCCCTGGGGTTTTTCCGGCCACCGGGTACCTTTTCGTTTATTACGGGTTTGGCCTCTTTCTACGGACTACTGGCCGCTTACGTTCTGTATTTCTGGCTGGAAGAGAAACCTTCGGTCAAGCGTCCGCTCCTAATAGCCGCGACGGCCTGTTTAATGCTGGCCATCCCCTTGTCGATCAGCCGTACCGTGTTATTTGAGACGGTGCTTTCGGTCCTCTTTGCGTTAGTCATTGCCGCTTCGAAGCCGAAATACACGGGTAAGATTCTCGGAGCCGCCTTTGGGACGGTATGTTTATTGGGCTTGCTGAGTACGCTGCCCGTCTTTCAAACGGGCATTGAAGCCTTTACCTCCCGCTTCGACGAGGCCAGCGATGTAGAAGGAGGCTTGAAAGGAACGCTGGTTGATCGCTTTTTAGGGGGTATGGGCAGTGCCATATCCGAGGGAGAACACTTGCCTTTTTGGGGCATGGGCCTAGGGATGGGAACCAATGCCGGAGCTAAATTAATGACGGGGAAAACGGATTTCTTGGTTTCCGAAGGCGAATGGGGACGCATCATTGGAGAAATGGGCCTATTACTAGGACTGATTACCATTTTTATACGCGTTCATTTCACCTGGAAGCTTAGCTGGCAAGCCTTTGCCTTAATCGCCCAGGGCAACTTCCTACCCTGGATGTTACTGAGCTTCGCCTTTGTCAATGTCATTCAGGGTCAGTGGGCACAACCTACTTCGCTGGGCTTTTCTACCCTCGTAGCTGGCTTAATCCTAGCCGCCAGCCGTTCGACCATTAAACCAAAGCTATGAATATTATTTTCTTTACGCATCCAAGTTTTCTAGGGCATCAAAGCATGCCACGCTACGCGCAATGGCTAGCCTGGGGTATGCAGGAGCGGGGTCACCGCATTGCCCAGTGGACGCCTAAAGCCCGGTTTGTTTCGTTACCCGTTCCGCAGGCCCTCAAAAAATGGATGGGCTACCTCGACCAGTACGTATTGTTTCCCTGGCAGGTCCGGCGAAGACTCAAGCAAGTGCCAACGGATACATTATTTGTGTTTACGGATCATGCCTTGGGCCCTTGGGTCCCCTTGGTGAAGCATCGCCGGCACGTAGTGCATTGTCACGATTTTTTGGCCCAGCGTAGTGCCTTAGGACTCATCCAAGAAAATCCGACGGGTTGGACCGGACAGATTTATCAAAACTTTATCTGGAAGGGTTACGCCCGTGCCCAAAACTTTATATCCATTTCTCATCAGACCCAGCGGGATTTGCATACGCTGCTGGAACGTCGCCCCGCGTGCTCTGAGGTGGTGTATAATGGGGTTAAATCCCAATACCGTCCTGGTTCCACTAGCGAAGCCCGGCAGCAGTGGAGTCAGCAGCTCCAGCGTGATCTAACCAGTGGGTATCTGCTGCACGTAGGCGGCAATCAATGGTACAAAAACCGCATGGGCCTGCTCGAATTATATACGGCTTGGCGAAATCAAAGTCGGCAGAACTTACCCTTGCTGTGCATTGGGGAAGCGCCTAACGCTGAGCTCGAAGCCTTTCATGAGCAATCGCCCTACCGCCAGGACATCTACTTTTTAACCCAGCAATCGGATGCCGATGTGGTAAAAGCCTATCAGGGAGCTACTGCGTTTGTCTTTCCTTCATTGGCGGAAGGATTTGGCTGGCCCATTGCGGAAGCCATGGCTGCGGGTTGCCCCGTCATTACAACCCAGGAGGCCCCCATGACGGAAGTAGCTGGAGGACAAGCGTTTTTGATTCCCCGTCAGCAAGCGGGAACGGACTGGGCCCAGCGAGCCGCTGGCGTATTAGAAGCCGTAGTGACGCTAACCCCGCAGGAACGCCGCCAGGTTATTGAGCAAAGCCTAGCCAATGCACAACGCTTCAATGCTGAGCGAGCCCTTGACGTCATGGAAGAGATCTATCAGCAAATTGTGGAAAAATCAGTGGACTACGTTACCCCTTAGCAAGCCCTATGTATGCGACTTCTTCATGTCATTGATCAAATTGATTTGCGGCTCGGCGGGGTAAGCCAGGCCGTTCATACCATGATGCAGGGACTCGATACCTTACACGTAACCAGTGAGGTAGTTAGCTCGGATGTTCCCGCATCCGGACTGCCCGACCGGGTGCATGCCCTTGGGCCGAGTAAGGGGCCCTGGCATTATAATGCAAACCTACGGGACTGGTTACAAGCGAACTTGGCCCGCTTTGATACGATCCTCGTACACGGCTTGTGGCAGTACCACACGTTCAGTGTGTACCAGGTTTGGAAACAACTACCCGAGCCGCGGCCTAAGCTCTTTGTGATGCCCCACGGGATGCTGGATCCGTATTTTCAGAAAGCAAAAGGCCGCAAACTCAAGGCCTTACGCAATTGGCTGTTTTGGAAAGCCATCGAACGCCACCTGATTAATCATGCCGATGGGTTATTATTTACCTGTGAAGCAGAGAAGACCTTGGCCCGACAGACGTTTCGTCCCTACCAGCCCCGACAGGAAACGGTGGTGGGTATGGGAGTACTGGAACCACCCGTGTTTCAAAAAGCTATGACCCAAGCGTTTGCTCAGGCCTGTGAACGCCCGGTGCGGAGGCCTTACTGGCTTTTCCTGAGCCGGATTGATCCCAAGAAAGGGCTGGATCTACTCATTGAAGCCTACGTGCGGCTCAGTGCTCAATACCCGCAACTGCCCGCGCTGGTCATTGCCGGACCAGGCCTGGAAACTTCGTACGGACAAGCGATTCGTAGCCGAGCCCTGGCTCATACCCATATCGTTTTTGCTGGAATGCTAACGGGTGCGGCTAAATGGGGGGCCTTTTACGGCTGTCAGGCTATGGTTCTACCGAGCCATCAGGAAAATTTTGGTATTGCTATCGTAGAAGCCCTGGCCTGTGGTAAACCCGTTTTAATCTCACAACAAGTCAATATCTGGCAGGAAATCAGCCAGGGCCAAGCCGGTCTGGTAGCGGAAGATACCCTCGAAGGTACCTACCGTCTGCTGAAAACTTGGCTGGAGCTCTCGCCCATTGCCCAACAAACTTTAGCCGAGCGAGCACGTCAGGTTTACGAACAGTCCTTTGCCGTAGCACCCACCGCTCATACTTTAGTCGAAACCCTTTTTGAACCGTCATCGCTGCATGTCCACCCTTAATCAACAGACCCAGACGGGCCCATCTTTCTCGTTACAAAATCGCCTGGCCCGCTTGGCTTGGACGCTGGTGGAAAATACACTCTTTCGATTTTCACCGACGCCTTTTCATGCCTGGCGTTCGGCTTTACTGCGTTTGTTCGGAGCTAAAGTAGGGCGGGGCGTACACGTGTATCCCGGCGTGAAAATCTGGGCACCCTGGAATCTGGAGTTACACGATGAATGCGGGGTTGGCAGCGGAGCGGTCTTGTACTGCCAGGGTAAAATTCACATCGGTTTTCGGGCCGTTATTTCGCAAGGTGTGTATCTCTGTGCGGGCACGCATGATTACAATGATCCTGGCTTCCCGCTCATTACGCGACCCATTGAGGTGGGTGATCACGTCTGGATTGCCGCTCAAGCTTTTGTACATCCCGGAGTGCAGCTAGCCGAAGGAGCCGTCGTCGGAGCCCGTTCCGTCGTCACTCGGAACATGCCCGAATGGATGGTCTGTGCAGGACATCCCTGTCGGCCCCTAAAACCTCGCCATAATTATTCCCTAACGCCAAGTTTGGTTTCATAACGCTATGTTAGTTGACATTACAATTGCCATTCCGGTTAAAAATGAGGAACAAAATCTGCCTCATTGTTTAGACGCCCTGGGCAAGGATTTTGCCAAAGCTATTGTCCTGATTGATTCGGGGAGTACCGATCGCACGCGGGCCATTGCTGCCGAGTACGGCGTTGATTTCATCGACTTTACTTGGGATGGAAAGTTCCCAAAGAAGCGTAACTGGTTTTTACAAAGTGGTTATTTACAAACCCAATGGGTTCTTTTTTTAGATGCGGATGAATACGTAACGCCCGCGTTTAAAGAGGAGCTGCGGCAGGCCCTGCACCAGACCGAAAAAGTAGGTTTTTGGTTAAACTACAGCATTTATTTCATGGGCAAACAACTAAAGGGCGGCTATCCCTTACGAAAGTTGGCCCTCTTCCGTGCCGATGCGGGTCAGTATGAGCGTATTGAAGAAGATGCGTGGAGTAAGATGGATATGGAAGTGCATGAGCACCCCGTCCTGCAGGGAAAGGTAGGCATGATCAAAAGTAAGATTGATCATCGGGATTTCAAGGGGATCTCGCACTATGTTCGCAAGCACGATGAATACTCCAGTTGGGAAGCCTCCCGCTTTGCCAAAGCGTTTCAAACCCAGGAAGTACGAAAGCACTGGACCTGGAAGCAGTGGATGAAGTACAAACTTTTGCACAGCCCCCTGATTGGACCCGCCTATTTTTTAGGTAGTTTTATTCTCATGGGTGGATTTAAAGACGGGAGTCGTGGGTTAGCCTTTTCTATCCTAAAGACCGCGTATTTTACCCAGATTTATTGTAAAATTCAGGAACAGTAAACTTCGATAAATCAGGACTTTAGCGTAAGGTGTGTGCGTAAGGAATGGTAAGGAATAGGGAAAAAATATTTCGCCATTATTACCTAAAAAACAGTATAAAAAAGGTTCAGATTTTAATGGTTTTGCTTGCATCTTAACAAAGCGTCAAATATATTTGTTACATCGAGTACGTATAGTTTTTGTCTGGTCAGGAAGCTGTTTTATCTGGTTATTTTAACGGCTAAACATACTCATTTCTGACTTGAACACACCCGGTTGCTGGTAGATTCCGCTCATTCGCTCAGCACCTTTCTTTTACATTTATGAATGGATGCCCATACCCCCCAATAAGGCATCTACACAAAAGCGATTAGCCTCTTTCCGCCATTAGGCCTACGCAACCTTCGTTTCGGATACTCCGCTAGCTATCCTTTTGCTTTCAATGAAATGAAAGCAACGACGGTATTCTCAAGTTATCATCTCAAGTACCGAATTGCCCGTCGGTGCGAAATGTACGGAAGCTCCTTTTCGGCTTACGCGTGCCAACATGGTTGGTTGCGTTTGTCTGGGATTCGTATGGAGTAACGCGTATAGTATAGTCCGTTACCTATAGTATACCTCCACCGCCAAGGATGTAGTTGACCGTTGCCCACTTTCGCTAGCTTTTCAACGCTAGTGCTATAAACGTGTTGTCCTACTAAACTCTTGCGAAGAGTTATAATGAATTCAACCTATGAAAAAAGTATTAATCTATGGCATCAATTATGCACCTGAATTAACGGGCATTGGTAAATATACGGGAGAATTAGGGGCGTGGTTGGCGGAAACTGGGCACGAAGTAGAAGTGATTACCACGTTTCCTTATTATCCGCAGTGGGAAGTACAGACCGATTTTAAAGGGAAGTTATGGCACACGCATCTGCTCAAGGGCGTGACCGTTCACCGGTGTCCCTTTTACGTTCCCAAGCAAGTAAGTGCGGCCAAACGCATCATCCATGAGTTTTCTTTTTTGCTCAGCAGTTTAGTTTACTGGATTCCTTTACTTTTTAAACCCAAAGCGGACGTAGTGCTTTGCGTAGCTCCTCCGTTTCATTTAAGCTTTGTTGCCTATTTGTATAGTTTACTCAAAGGTTCATTGTTTTACATTCATGTACAGGATCTTCAAGTCGATGCGGCTAAAGATTTAGGGATGATTAAAAACAAAAGCTTATTAAACATTCTTTTTAAAGCGGAGAAGTTTATTTTAAATAAAGCGGATCGTGTTTCCACCATTAGCTTAGCAATGGAAAAGAAAATTATCCAAAAAGAAGTAGGTGAAAATAAAACGTACGTGTTTCCCAATTGGGTAGACATGGAAGCCATTCAACCCTTACCTAAATCGGCTTCTTTGCGCAAAGAATTTGGTTTACGTAATACGGATAAAGTTATTCTGTATGCCGGAAATTTAGGTGAGAAACAAGGCTTGGAATTAATTATTGAAGCGGCTAAACACTATCAGAAATTTCCACATATTTATTTTGTTGTGGTAGGTTCGGGTGGAGCCAAAGAGCGATTAATTGAGAAGGTTGACGCGGATAAACTGACGAACGTTAAGTTTTTCCCCCTGCAGAAAAGTGAAGATATGTCACGGTTGTTGGCTACGGCAGATTTACACTTAGTCTTACAAAAGAAAGCAGCAGCCGATTTATTACTGCCTTCCAAACTAGGACCTATTTTAGCAGCGGGTGGTTGCGTTTTAGTAACTGCTGATCCGGGTACCACACTGCATAACCTGGTGTCTGATAGACAATTAGGATTAGTGGTGGAACCAGAATCCTTATCAGCATTAGTGGCAGGAATTGATATGGCTTTAAAAACTAATCTGGCCTTTTTTCAAGCAAATGCGCGCAGTTATGCCAAACGTCATTTAAGTAAAAAGGTGATTTTATCAGCCATGGAACGTGAACTTTTAGGCGGGAAATTAGTTAAGAGTGTGCCAGAAATATCAACTTCTTTTCAACCCGTTAATGAAGTGTATTACTCCGGGTAAGGCAAGATCATTGGCCTTATTCGATTTAGATAAAATATGCTTATTTTTTTTTAAAAAAACTTTGATTGTATTTGCTTTTTTAAATTAAATGTAGCATGTTTGTAAAGTCTTAGCGATAGTAATATTGATAAGGCAAAATATAACTCCTGTTGTGGCGGCAACAGGAGTTTTTTTATGTTATTCGGGAGTATGAAACTCTTATATAAACGAATGATTGATTATAATTTCAGCCAGAAAGTAGCAGTTGATTGATAGACTTACAGTTTTATTTTAGGACTTACCGAAGCTTATTTTATGCATTTTTTTAGATTTTTAAAAGTGAACTAGTACGCTTTTAAGCTTGCTGGAAAGCGGGATCGTTGAAACTAATGATAGGTACACTAGGATATTTATTTTGCAGCTAATCAGTTTGGATTTCAGGCAAACCCTTCAGGGAGCCTACGGCAGGGAAGACGCTAGCCGATTCGTTATACCCTAACGATAAGTGGGGCGAAAGGCATTCGGCTATGGGGCTAGGACAGGCCGTAGGTATCCCCTAAAAGGAGATGGAAACGCTCAGAGGCGTTTTTTCGCAGCTTAGCTGTGAATATTTTAGCTATATTTTAGCCACCAATCGTTTTCCTCCATTCTGTATTACTATGTCCCTTACTGCTACTGAACCTACCCTTGCTCAACCCGTACCCATCAAACGGCTGTTATCCCTGGATACGTTACGGGGATTTGATATGTTTTGGATTATGGGAGGGGATGAAATCTTCTATGCCCTGGCCAAGACGACCACTTGGGGCTGGGCCGCCTTTATGGCCGACCAGTTTACGCATCCCGAGTGGAATGGCTTTCGCTTTTACGACCTGATTTTTCCGCTCTTTCTATTTATGGCGGGCGTATCCACTCCCTTTTCCGTAGGCAGCCGATTGGAGAAAGGCGATGAGAAGGGACCGCTAGCCCGCAAGATTATTACGCGAGGCATCACCCTGGTGATTTTCGGTATTATCTATAATAATGGATTGTTCGTTAAGCCGATTGAGGAAATTCGTTTTTGTAGCGTACTCGGACGTATTGGGCTGGCGGGGATGTTTGCCCAGCTGATTTATCTGTACGCTAGTGAGCGGGCTCAGTATGTCTGGTTCTTCGGAATTTTACTCGGTTATTGGGCGGCCTTGATGCTCATTCCCGTACCCGGATGCGGAGCGGGTGTGCTTACGCTGGAATGTAGCCTGCCGGGTTACGTAGATCGATTGCTAGTCCCGGGAAAACTGTACCTAACCGTACATGACCCCGAAGGATTGCTCTCCACCATCCCCGCCATCTGCAATGCTTTACTCGGTATTTACGCCGGTACTATTTTAAGGAATGCGATGCGTCGTCCCGAAGAGAAGATACAAGCTTTAGTCGGCCTCGGAGTGATTTTCTTTATCCTAGGATGGCTCTGGAATATGGTCTTTCCCGTAAACAAGAACTTATGGACGAGCTCGTTCGTACTCGTAACGGGGGGCTGTAGTCTAGGTTTGCTCGCTTTATTTTATTGGATCATTGATGTAAAGCGGTATCAGAAATGGACGATTCTGTTCACCGTGATTGGGATGAACTCTATTTTAATCTACCTGGCGGTTTTAATCATTAACTTTGAACACATCGCAGACTTCTTTTTCGGAGGACTCATTCATCAACTCAGCTCCGAACCCTTAAAGGCCGTTCTGACCGTAGCCGGAATGATTTTGATGAAGTGGCTTTTCCTGTATATCCTTTATCAAAAGAAGATATTCCTTCGAGTCTGAGTATCTATCTATATATATATAGGTATAGAAGAGACGTGTTTATTTCACTTAAATCTACTTCCCATGAAAAAATGGTTATTGCTACTAATGAGTACCCCGGCCTTTGCTCAAAGTCCCGATCCTTCTAAAATAACGCTGGTCATACACGGCGGGGCTGGAACCATTACCCGGCAGAATATGACGGCAGAGAAAGAAAAGGCGTACCGGCAAGTGTTAGAGCAGGCTTTACAAACGGGTTATACTATTTTAAAGAAAGGAGGTACGAGTCTGGATGCGGTAGAAGCTACGGTCCACGTCATGGAAGACTCACCTTTATTCAATGCTGGAAAGGGAGCCGTGTTTACGCACGAGGGTAAAAACGAACTCGATGCCGCCATCATGGATGGAAAAACGCTCAAAGCAGGAGCCGTAGCGGGCGTAACCACCGTTCGTAATCCCATATCGGCTGCTCGGGCGGTGATGGAAAAATCCGAACACGTTTTATTAATAGGAAAAGGAGCCGAAACGTTCGCCAAGGATAAAGGACTCACCATCGTTGACCCCAGCTACTTCTACACCGAAAACCGATGGCAGGGTTTACAAAAAGCCATAAAGGAAGAGAAGGTCAAACTGGATCATACCGAAGAAGCTCCGAAGAAACCAGCAAAGGCTCCTAAGAATGCCAGCAGTCGGGCTGAAGAGTTAATTTTCACGGAAGGGAAAAAATTTGGTACGGTCGGTTGTGTAGCATTGGACCAGTACGGAAACTTGGCTGCGGGCACCTCTACGGGGGGAATGACCAACAAACGATACGGTAGGGTAGGGGATGCTCCCATTATCGGAGCGGGTACATATGCGGACAATACTACCTGTGCCATTTCAGCGACGGGCCACGGTGAATACTTCATTCGATCAGTAGTCGCTTATGACATCGCTGCCCTGATGCATTATAAAGGACTATCTGTACAAGAGGCTGCCAAGGAAGTGGTAAATCAAAAACTGGTCGAACGAGGAGGCGAAGGTGGAGTCATTGCCCTGGATGCAAAGGGTAATTTTGCCATGCCTTTTAATTCGGAAGGAATGTACCGAGGCTACATTAAGTCAGACGGCTCTCTTCAAATAGAGATCTACAAAGACTAATCCTTGTATCCTTATATATAATATATATAGTAGCCAGTAATATATATAGTAGCAAGTAGGAAGAGATTCAAAAAGGTTGCCGGATTACTCCGGCAACCTTTTTGATGGAAGAATAGCGAAGGAGTAGGAGTTATACAAACGAGTCCTAAATATTAGATTTATAGGGAAATCCAAAGAAAGGATAGGTTAAGCTGTAGGGTAGCCGTAGAAAATCAAAGTCAAGGTGCAGAAGGGCCAAAGAAGTGCGTAAAAACGGGGATTTTAGGGCTGAAAGGGGGTAACTACCTTGGTTTAAAAAAGTTTCAGGAATTTCCGGGCTTTAAAACACTGATAATCAGCGATTGGTTTGATGGGCTATTAATTATTTTGATTTCATACTTGACAAGGGCGGTTTTTGAGTGATATCTTTGCACTCCCAAACGACGGGAAAGGCACTTGAAAGTGAGTGTAAATACTTGAGGCAAAGGCAGTTAAGTAGCGGATGAGGCGATGGGAAGTTAAGAAAAGGAAGAAAATAAATTTTCACTTTTTTCTTGACAAGCGGCGAGTAAATGACTTACCT
>NZ_PTRA01000009.1 GCF_002943425.1 Siphonobacter curvatus | reverse complement strand
TATCCCTCTGGTCAGTTCACCAAAATAAGTCCGGACCAGCAGCAACGACTCGTCATCCCAGCCAGTGTGATTCAAGGCCAGTTACTGAGTAGCTGGTTTCATCACTATCCGGAAAATTTTAAGCTAGTCAAGATTGTTTTTCAGCCCGGAGGACTCTTTCATTTGCTGGGTCAGCTACCCACCACCTATTTTTCTAACGCCGTAGTTGATGCGGAAGATGTACTGGGCCGGGAAACCTACCAGATCCTTCAGCAATTGATGGATACCCAGCAATACGACCATATGATCCGGACCACCGAGACCTTTCTGCTCACGAGGTTTCAAAAACTGCGTTTACGGATCGAGCCGATCGATCGGCTCAGTGTCTTCGGGGAGAAGCTCTCTGGGCCTCTATCCCTGGACGATCTCGTGCATCAGTCCTGTCTTAGCGTTCGGCAGTTTGAACGAAAATTTAAGCAGCGTAACGGGGTGAGCCCTAAATTATTTTTACGGATTGCCCGCTTCAACCGGGCCTTTGCCCTCAAGCAGCGAAAGACGACCTTGGATTGGCTCGCGGTTGCCCTGAGTTGTGGCTACGGGGATTATCAGCATATGGTCAAAGACTTCAAACAATTTGCCGGACTGACGCCCCCTGACCTGCTGGAAGCCCAAGCCCGTGCCCCCGAAAAATTACTCGGTCTTCGGTAAAGATGTCGTTTTTTGACCACCACCCTTTCTACCGGCAAGGCTAGCTTTGTGACCCTCACATCCAGTCGATCAACGCTATGTATCCTCCGACACGCCGTTCTTTTATACTGCGTTTATCCGCACTCGCCGCTCATCGCTTGCTTTCGCCTACATTAGCGACTACTTCTATGGCTAGTTCAGCAACCAAACCCTTTGTGATTCAGGAGAGTGAAGCGCGCTTTGGCCAGCTTTATCAGGTTCTGGGCATGGAACTCTCCTTAAAAATAGCCGGTCAGGATACCCACCAGCAGTTGACCATGTTTTATGGCAAGTATCATAAAAACGACGGCCCACCCGTCCATGTTCATCATGGACAGGATGAGCAGTTCTACATCGTCGAAGGCGACTTTCTCGTGCAGGTGGGTGAACAGACTTACACCCTGCACGGGGGCGATACTATCTTTTTACCCAGGGAGGTGCCCCATGCCTTTTTAGTACTCAGTGAAACGGGGAAAATGTTTTTTCAGACCAGTCCAAGTGGCCAAACCGAAGCACTTTTCAAACGCCTGTCTCAATTGCCAGCTACGGCTACGCTGGAAGAGATCAAACAAGTTCACCAGAAGCATGGCGTCAGTATTGTCGGACCGCGGTTAAAAAACTAGGGTACCACTGACTGGGCAACTGCGTTTGAACGGGTGTGCTAGTTGGGTCAAGCACTGTAGGTATTTATTGATTGGGTTAGGGTCGAAAGGGTTCTAGAAGACCCCTATCTGATTATTCACTAGTCAAGGCATCGAAGCGATCTCACCAGAAAACTGTTTGTCTTGCAGAGGAAAATTCAAAAGATAGACTTCTCTGGAAGATCGATGCCATATCTACTCTATATCCTTTTACATACAACCACTCAAAAATTGTAAAATGTAGTATCGCAAGTAGTTAAAGAAAGTTAGTAGTGAGATTAAACATTTGTCATAGGTTTGCCTGAAAAACATCCCTCATGAAATGGATTACCCGTGAACGGCCCAAAATTGACCGTTTAGCCTGCCCTTGGCTTATTCGCCGATTCATTGACCCAGAAGCTGAATTTCTCTTTGTCGCTGAATCTGAGGTACTCCCCATGGCTTCAACGTTAGATGCCATACCTTTTGATGTTCCCGGTGCGGAGTATACGCATTATGAACGATTTTGTACGTTTGACTACATCCTTAAGAAACATCAGCTCACGGACCCCGCTCTGTACCGCATGGCTCCCATTATTCGCGGTGCTGATACGGATGATCATTCCCTCGCCAGTCAATCTCCGGGGCTATGGGCCATCTCCGCTGGTCTGGCTTTCAATATCACCGACGATCAAGCGTTACTCGCTCAGGGCTTCATTCTTTACGATGCGTTATATACCTGGGCTAGCCAGCTCTATCAGCAAAAACACATCCAGACTCCCGCTGAAAAGCTCTTACTAGAGATTTATCATACCTATCTGGATCATCAGAAGAAAACCAAAGTCCCCGATTGGGTGCATGAGTTACGGCAGTTGATTGACACTAATCTCGATTCTACGCTTACGCTTCAGGAATTAGCCGAAAACGTGAACGTCAATCCGAGTTACCTCTCCCGTGAATTTTCCCGGTATTTTGAAAACACCTCCTTTACCGAGTATTTGCAACAACAACGCATTGATAAAGCCCTGCACCTGCTTCGCTCTAGTGCCTATTCACTTTCCGAAATTGCGTATCTAACCGGATTTTCCGACCAGAGTCACTTTACCCGGGTTTTTAAAAAGTACATGGACCTAACGCCTAACCAATTCAGAAAAAAGCAGGCTAAAAAGTAAAGCTGGTTCCAAAGGAAATACGCGTTCTATTTTAGCTTCAGAAGGAGCTTTAATCTTGCAGGGTAACGCTATCAAAACCCGTTGCCTACTCATGCTATCTACTTACGCCTTCAAGCGAAGCCTGACTTCGATTTTGCGATTGCTCTTACTAGTGAAACTTATCTTACTTTTAGAAGGGGTCGCTCTGGGCCAATCTACCGAGCCTCCTAAAGTTACCGGGTACGTGGGCGTGCTGCACCCGATTGTAAGCTTCAGCGAAGGTCAGGTAACGCCTAATTTTAAAACCTATTACCAGGTTGGATTCCCGATTGGCCTTAATCTGTGGAAGAGTGAAAAAGTAGGCTTTTCAGCGGAGTTTGTGCCCTTCATTCGGGCTGAATCCGGTGGGAGCCGAATGTCTAATTTTCTTTTTCATCCGGGAGCTTTGTTGCGTTTCCCTAAAGGATATGTAATGGCCCTTCGAGCGGCCTTTGAAACGTCGGGCCGGTATGGCTTCACCCCTGTTCTCTCCAAAACGGTTATCAAGAAAGAACATCACGGTTACTTCGTAGCCTTGCCCTTAGCCCTACGTTTTGGAAACAGTCACGGGGCAGCCTTCACACCCGGTTTCCAGTTTGGGATTAACTTTTAGGAGCTATCCTTTATCCCTGATAAGCTGCACCATTTGGTGAGGTTTTATGAAACTGACCTGGGTTGATTCTCAGCACTTCAGATGATACGAAGGAAGTTAAGACTGACTACCTGGAAAGGTAGTCAAACCCAGTCAGTATGTAGAATTAAGATGATATTTTATAACCTATATGGGCTAGTAGAAGATGTAAGAGAAATAGTAAGAGGCTAATAAGCGTGTATATCTTTCTATTCGAAAACACCCCTCTCAGAAGCACTGTAAAAATCAATCCGTAAGCTAGGAGGTTGATAGCCGAATCTCTTCGATAAGCTTCAGCAGATTCATAACTAGGCCAACCTGATTCCATGGCAAGCTCTGAGCCGAAAGGGTACGTTACCATATCTTTTTTGATAGCTACCTGGTAGTACTCAAATAAAAATAGAAGTAGCATCAATAGAAGAAAACTTGCTACTACAAGCTCTATAATCTTCAAGGGAGTAATGATTACTGACTTCTGTGGCATAAGTGTCTGCCCGTTAAGTTGACGTAGGAAAAAGAGTAAGGCAACTGGCCACAAAGTTCACTTCACTTCACCACTTATCAATATATAACTAAATTATTAGTTATATATTGATTTTTTTTCTATTCTTGCTTTTAGAAATCTCGAACCTCTCAACCTTATCTAAAATGTGCTTGCCTTATCCGCTCTGAATGACTACAGAATTGGTAACCGGATCCTTTTACCGTCTGCTCGATCTGTTGACTTGCAGGCGAGTCTGTCTGTGCGTAGCAATACGTGACTCAGAATGACCTGTAGGTCGTTTATGTAAAGCTAGTTTAAAATAGGTCAACTACCTGGTGCAGGCATTCGCTAGTGCATAGATAAACCTATGCCCAAATCTAAATCACTATTCATCTCATCTAAACCTCCTTCCAATGAAATACATTCTCACTGCATTTGTACTAATGGTCTTCGCTAGCTTTGGGTGTTTAGGTCATCCCACGCCCCTTAAGCCCATTACCATCCTGTTTAGCAATAACCCAACGATCGAACAGATCTTTTACCATACCAAGAATATATGGATCGGGAGTACAAACGTAGTAGAGTTATGCGATAAAGACCACGTAACCACTTTGGATTACACCAAAGGCGAGCAGATCCGTTCCCTGATCCAACCCATAGCTCGTGCCCATGCCCTGCTTCGGGTGAGAAAGAATTTCTTTGATTTTGAAGAGTATGTAGTTCAGCAAGGAGATTCGATTCAGATCACCTATCAGCCTTCAAGCGTAGCGATTACGATTCTTAACCGAGCGGTCAAACCCTATGATCTGCTTTTTGAAAAGATCCCTACCGACTCGAATGTAATTCAAACGTATACATCGATCGGTAGTTATTTAAATGTTGCTCATCTCAATGTCAAACGCATCCTTACTGATGAAAAGATGCGAAAAGAGAGTAATCTCCTGAATGGACGGCAAAAAACGGAACGCCGGCTCAAACTTACTGCGGAACATAGAAACCAGCTGATGTCCTCGGTTTTGTTTTCACTGGCTAGGCAAAAGCAGTTACTGGATTCGCTGTACGCGGCAGGTGAACTCTCGCCGGTCTGTTATTCCTACTATTCCGTAAGAACCCGTTTGTTAGTTTATAAGGTTGTCGTAGAAGCGAACCAGTTATCCAAACAAGCCATCGCAACGCTATTTCATTCGAAAGAAATGCAGGCCGACGAAACGGTAGATCATTTCTACTACCAGAAGTTGGTTGATGCCGTCGAAGAACACTTGATCGTCAATCAGGCTCGCTTGGTTCAGAGCGGTCAGGGAGACACGCCGGATTACCGAGAAATCTTCGATCAAACTAGAAACGCGGAACTGTTTTCTGTTCAGGCTAAAGAGTATTTGTTGACCAAGCAAATCCACCAGATCTATTCAACGTTCTCAGCCGAGGATTTCAAGAAGTATTACCAGATTTACGAGAAAGAAGTCAAGGATAAGGACCTACTCGCTCGAAGTTACAACGACTTTTCCCTGGAGTTTGATAGCAGCAGACATGACGTTAACTCCGTTGCTTTACTCCAAGAGTCGGGTGCCAAGATCCTGCTTGAGCAGGTACTCAAGCAACATGCGGGTAAGATCGTCTACGTGGATTTTTGGGCGAGTTGGTGTGTTCCGTGCCGGGCGGCCATGAAAGCTTCCCATGAGCTACGTCAGTCGCTCTCAAAGGCGAAGGTGGTATTTGTCTACCTTTCCATTGATGATAACAAAACTTCCTGGCAGAAAGCGAGCGTTAAGGAAGAGTTGAGTGACTACAGTCAAAACTATCTCATTGTGAATCATCGGACATCCGCCTTTCTCAAAAAAGCGAAACTGGATGCCATTCCCAGATATATGATTTTCGATAAATCCGGTCGGTTGATGTACCCTAATGCCCCACGGGTAGAAAGCAAGGACATTGGTTTACTCTTAACTCAACTCGCCAGTAAACCTTAACGGTTCAACCAACTAATGAGGGGGCTTGAAGCTAGATAGGCTCTCTGCCACTTTTCCTGTTGTATAATCAATTGTAAGTAAAATGATCTATTATGGTTATAGATACCTAGTAAAAATTATATACACAAGGTTTGTAAAAGGTTATCGGGAGAAAAGATCCAATAGCTTTTCTCCCGATAACCTGCTTCTTTAGCCTAAAAACGCCATCATTGCTGCCGCGGTCTTCTGAGGTTGTTCCGCTAGCAGGAAATGGCCACTTTCTTCGATTTGAACGACCTGCCATTGCGTAGCCTGTTCGGGTAAGGTATAGTTTAGTAACTCATAGCCACTGGCTCCAATTCCTAAAACCGGCATAGGCAAAGCCGCATACGTTTTACTATCTTCAATATCCTGCAAGAAAGCCTGATACCAGGCATTGGAGGCTCGAATCCCTGCCTCGGTGTCATACGCTGCTGCATAAACGGCTCGATCGCTGGTATCAATGCTGTTTTTATTAAGCAGAAGATGATCAAAGACCCAGTCCAAGATGATACGTATGCGGCCTGCTAAAACCTGCTCGGGTAATTGCTTGAGTTGATTGAAGGCCACCCACCAGGGATAGGTATAGCCACTTCCTTCCGCCATGGAGCCCGTAGGAAGCATCGGTAGCCGAAACATATCAGGTGTCGGATGCGGCGTATCGAGAAGGATCAGCTTGCTTACCAGTTTTGGGTGATTGGCGGCCAAACTAAAGGCCACATGGGCTCCAATGTCGTGCCCCGCTACATAGGCGTTAGAGTAACCTAAGTGAGTGATTAACTCGGCAAGGTCCTGAGCCATGTTTTTCTTATCATAGCCCATAAGGGGCATGTCCGAATGACCCATTCCCCGAATATCAACAGCAATTACCTCATAGTGCTGGGCCAGCAAGGGCATCACTTTATGGTAAGCCCACCAGGTTTCGGGCCAGCCGGGGAGAAGAATTAAAGGATTGCCTTTTCCACCGCTCACATAGTGCAAGTGCACGCCATTAACCGAAGCATACCGCTCCTGAAAACCGGGTAAAGCGTTAAGAAGCTCTTCGTTGGTTGAAGAAATTTGAGTCATCATAAAAAAAGTAAGAATGAATGAGCTTTGTTTAACCCTGCAGTCCAATACTACGACTGAAGGAATACCAGGCGTACGTCTTCAGATCCTGACGAGCCACGGTTCCTGAATCCAGGGCGTGAACGGTTGTATGGATCATACCCCCAAACAGATGAAAAATCCAGGCAATGGAAAGCTGCTGACTAATAAGTCCCTGGCCTTGAAGCTGGGTAATCAGCGTAAACCATTTATCCTTAATTGTATCGTAGCCTTGCGTAAGGGGCGGAGAGGAAGGGGGCGGCGTCTGAACCTGTAGCTTGGTAAGAAAAAGAAATTTGTAATTGCAATCGATACCGGCATAGAGCATACGTTCGAGTTGCGTTACAGGATGGTCACTGCTTTGATAGGCCTGGGTCATGGCTGCTTCGCAAGTCGTAAGCATTTCACGCGTACAAGCCTCCAGCAGATCTTTTTTATCGCTAAAATAGCGATTAAGCGTACGGCGAGTAATGCTGGCAGCATCCGCTACGGTATCTAACGTAGCGGACGAATGGGTAGCAAAGGTGGCAATAGCACAATCGATAATACGTTGACGAGTATCTTCCATGTCGCAAACATAAGACATGTGTCTTTAAAATAAGACATTGGCGGTCGTTTTTTTGTTAACTTAAAAGGTCCACCTTCGCCTTATCTTACGAGAAATACCGCTTTAATAGGCCTGTGGTTTTACTGGCTAGCTAAGTCTAATGTGTTGGTGATTATCTCCATAGTTAACGTTGAAGCGTTGAAAGTTAAAGGGTTAGATCCACGAAGGCGAATCGTTCATCTAATCTTCTAGTAGTAGAGGAAAAGGTTATCAAATAAAAGAGACCCGACTCATCATCACGCTGTTCTTCGGGTTTTAAAGCAGCACTTCCACTAAATCGGGTCCCAAGATTGTGACTCGTTCGATTTCGAAGTAATCGCCGTTTTGAATCCACTCTAAAATATTCGCAGGCAAAGACTTATCGATAAAAGCGAACAAATTGATATAGATGCCTGCCTGAGGCATGCCTGGTAAATCGAAGGGCGATGCGGTCTCTAAGTACGCCTGTATCTCTGGCTCGAATTCGCCGAACAGGCCCTTGGTAAACTTAATCTTTGCTTTCATAGCGTCGGTGTGTTAAAAAAAAATAAGGCTTTCTCGGACAATGCCAAGGAAGCCTTACTAGGATACATCTAGGTGGGTGGATAAACTGATATGGAAACAAACACACTACTTGCTTAAGAATACGTATCTTCCTGCAGAAGCCCCGTTAGTCATTTTGATAATCCCCTTAACCAGCCTGACTAACGGGGAGACTCTACGTTAAGAGCCTAATCCTGCAAGATGAACAGAGGTTGCCTTGTGGACCCCTGCCAAACAAGACGATACAAATGTAACGGTTATTGATATACGACAAACAGCCCTAATGTAGTCATTATTCACCCCCTAATTATCGCCTGAGGCTTCATCTCGTGTGCTTATTGAACCCGATCGACGAGTACTTTACGCAATACCTTTTGGGGGAATCGTACCTAGTGAAGTTTGCCTGGTACGAGTTGATTCAAGGGTCTGACCATCCCTTTGAATTGCTTCACAGGTTGGTTAGGTTCAAACTTTGAACGTATTTTTTTGGCTTCTTCCCTATGTGCTTTTCAAATACTTTCGTGAAATGACCCAGATTCTCAAAGCCCATTCGAAATCCAGCTTCGGATACCGATACCTTTTCTTCGCGTAAAAGCCGTGCGGCTTCTTTCATACGCAGACGCTGATAGTAATCATAGATACCCATGCCAAATACCTGCGTAAAAACTTTACGGAGTTTCAATTCATTCATACCAGCAATTTCTTTCAGGGTAGCTATGGTACTGGGCTGGTCTAATGAGGAAACGATTTTGTCCCTAACTCGATAGACAGCCTGAATTTCCTTTCCATTCAGCTTCAAACCAACAGAGCTCTCCCGTTTCTTCAAACTTTCAAACATATAGAAAAGCAATTCCATCGCCTTCAGTTTGTAATAAAAACCTTTCATAGTAAGGGGCTCTTCCTTTTTAACGATGTCATTTACGGTACGTAAAATGTCATCGGTCATCAATTCCTCTATCCAAAAATTATTAGCACTATCAAAAAGATACCCGAAATGGTCAGCTTCCTCCCTTAGAAACTCCTTCAGATATTCTGCACTAATACTGATGGAAACATGGGTTACGCGAGTCCCTTTTTTGAAATGCAAGGTTTGCCTGATCGAATACGGAAAAATACGCACATAAGGCGGCTCCAAGGGTTCAG
Organism: Siphonobacter curvatus; assembly: GCF_002943425.1. Lineage (NCBI taxonomy): Bacteria > Pseudomonadati > Bacteroidota > Cytophagia > Cytophagales > Cytophagaceae > Siphonobacter > Siphonobacter curvatus. The sequence continues at coordinate 131,437 of NZ_PTRA01000009.1, read as the reverse complement.
TTGATGTAGGATTATCCGTTCCATCTGGTGCTTTATCTTCAAAGATATTGTAAAAGATAAAACCAATACCGTCTTTAATATCAGATTGGCCCGTTACGCGGGTGAAGTCCTGATTGGTGACAAATGAGCCGAAGTGCATGGCCATGTCGGGCAAAAAAATAAATCCTTTAAAGAAGTTAACCTGAAAATACTGCAAGAACTCTTCAAAGGTCACCCCCACCTTATTGGTAAACTGCTCCACACTGTCGTCAAAATATTGACCCCCAGCATTATTCATTTTTTCGATCAAAATTAGTTGCTTTTCGAATATTTTACTCGTAAAGCTACAGATACTTTTGCGGTGTAATTAAATGTATTACCGTAAAAAAATTCATACGGATGAAAAAACAAGTGCTGATATCGGGTGCCAGCTTTGCTGGATTAACATTGGCCTACTGGCTGAATAAATTTGGTTATGGTGTTACTGTCGTGGAATTGGGTAAGGATCTTAGAACCAATGGCTCACCTATTGATGTGCGTGGTGAAGCCTTGAATATCGCCAAGGACATGGGTATATTGGATCAGATTAAAGCGAATGAATTTGTTCATACCGATGAGGTCGTGAATGCCCAAGATCAAACCATAGCTACCTTTGCTATCAATACACTGCCGCAGTATTTAGGGGATATAGAAATACACCGTGGGGATTTATTAAAAATTATCTACGAAGCGATTGCAAAAGATGAGATTGAACTAATTTTTGGCACGAGCATATCCTCATTGACTCAGCAGGAAGATCGGGTAGAGGTAACGTTCGAAAAAGGGCAGACCAAGTCTTATGACTTTGTTTTTGGAGCTGATGGCACTCACTCCAGCGTTCGAAAACTTGCTTTCGGACCCGAAGATCAATTTAAAAAGTTTCTTGGGGTCTACTTTGCCTTTGCTAAAGCAGATCAGGTGCAGACCGGTAGACCCAAGTCTACGGGTATTGTGTATCGTGAAGTAGGAAAACAGGCCGTAGTGTATCAATTTAAAAATGGTGCCAATGCTATCCTTTTATTCCGATCGCCTAAATTGGCTTGGAACTACCGAGATCACCAACAACCGAAGCAGATTTTAAGGGAACATTTCGGTACGAATACGAATTGGAAACTTCCGGAAATTTTAGAGTCAATGCTTAGTGCTGATGAATTATATTTTGATGAAGCCTGTCAAATCCATATGCCGGATTGGACAATAGGGCGGGTAGCTCTACTAGGCGATGCCGCCTACGCACCAAGCTTCTTCACCGGCATGGGTACGAGTTTAGCTATACAAGGGGCAACCCTGTTAGCTAAACAGCTGCATGCGAATGAAGATTATCAAATTGCTTTTTCAGAATATAACCAACGCTTTAAGCCTTTTGTCGAGCAGGTACAAGCTCGCGTATCCTTTGGATTAAAAGTTCAATTGCCTGAGACCGAAGAAGCGTTACAAGCCTCTTATAAAGCCTTGAGCAGTCCCAATCCATGAGCATACCTGCAGATTCATTAACTTTTGATATTCCTTAGGTTATAAGCATTTATGCCCGAAGTCTTTTTGAAAAGTGCATAAATAATTAGAGTAAGTGATGCTCGAGACTTAGTAGAGCGGGGTTTGGATTTTCATGTCATGCAGTTCATTGATTATAGCAATCTAGAATTGAATGGGGTGTCGAGCTCACTTGCCTCTTATACGGCTGGTTTTCATAAAATCTTTCCTCTTTTTAGTTCGCTTGGATAGAACCGAACTACCCAAAAAAGGGGCTGGTGTACTTTGGCAAAAAAAACGATGACCCAAAGTCGCACTTTATTCGTTACGCTGCTTTTGCTGCTGACCTGCTGTACTACCAGTAAGGCCCAAGCCCCCAGCCTTCCTGATGCATCCACAGCCCCATTGATGACAGAACTCAAGCAAGTCATGCAGAAAGAGCATTTGCCGGGTTTAATGGTTTCCATTGTAAAAAGGGACAGCCTCTTCTTTTCAGCAGGACTCGGCTATGCCGATGTAGAACAACAACGCAGAGTTGATGCCCATACGCAATTTCACCTGGCTTCCATCACCAAGTTTTTTGTGGCCATGGGTATTCAAAAACTGATTGCAGCCGGTAAACTGCATCTGAATGATCGGCTACGCGTACTTGCCCCCGAAATTCCTTATACCAACCCCTGGGAATCTACGCACCCTGTAAGGCTTGTTCACCTGTTAGAGCACACGGCTGGATTCGAAGACATTGAATTAAGCAGGATGGTTCACACCAGCCGCCTACCGCTCAAAGGCATTGAGGCCGTACAATCGGTAGAGCATTCCTTGCATGCTCGCTGGAAACCTGGTCAGATCATGTCCTATTCAAATCCGGGTTATATGGTATTAGGCTACCTGCTAGAGAAAGTATCGGGTATGCCCTGGAATCACTACCTAGACCAGGTCCTCCTTCAACCCTTAAAAATGGATCATACCCTCTTTGATCGAGACGGTAAAAAACTGCCACTCTATGCTATAGGCTATAACTTCGATACTAAAGCATTTACCGCTCTACCCCTGTACGGACCTAGCGGCAATGGAGCCGCTGGATCTCTGGTTTCAACGGCTACGGATATGACCAAGTTTATGCGTTACCTGTTAAAGGTTCATACAGACAGTGCTACTGAGCTACTGCCTGAGCGTGACCAGTTAGAGATGGAAAGAATCCACAGCACCTTAGCTAGCCGAAACGGCTTACACACGGGCTATGCTCTGGGTAACGAACTATTCCCGAACAACAAAAAAGTAGCATTCAGGGGGCATAATGGCAAAGGGGAAGGCTTTAGCTCCTGGTTATTCTTCAACCGGGAAGCTGGCTTAGCCTATGCTGTTTCTACGAATTGCAATGCGAATCTATGGCCGGTATCTCAGGTTATTGAAGGTTTTCTAACGAAAGACATTCAAGCTCCAACGCTACCCGCTCTCCTGCTCGATGCGTCAACTGTAGAACCTCTGTTGGGCTACTATCAATTCATGAATCCCAAAAATGAAACGTGGGAGTTTTACAAGAGAATATTCTCGGGCATTAGACTCGTGTCTATTCATCAAGATAAGCTCATCATCGATGCAGGAAAGGGTCCCATTGATTCTCTGATTCACGTGGGAAAGGGTATATTTCGATTCAGGGGAGATATCGTACCTTCTGCAGTGTTAGGCCGAGATGAAGAAGGACGTGCCTTTTTTCAAGGGTATGGCAACCGGTTTTACGGGAAAACATCCGAGTCATCGATTCTCATGCAAAAGATTCCTATTTACCTTGGACTCATCGCCGCTTTTTTGTCCCTACTCTATACGCTAATCGGTATACCTCTCTTACTGGTTAAGAAAATAAACCTGAGGCAGCTTTCATTACCGCTTTTCCCCGCTGTAGGAATCGTTTGTTTCGGGCTATCGTATCGACTTTTGGGGGCAACGGATGAGATTCACAAAGAACGGTTTACTTTTCTGAATGCGACCAGTTTCTCTATTTTCGCCGGTATGCTCTTGTTTGCCATTAGTGTCATTATTGGAGCCTATGGTTTATATAATCAATGGTCTAAGCTCACTAAAATCTGGATAAAATTTGCCTTACTTTTCAATAGTATCTTTTTGTTTTACTTGGTTGTATTACTGACCATCCACGGTTGGATTGGCGTTCCCATCTGGCGGTAAGGCCATCAGAAGTTTTGAACTCTAGCACATTCAGCAGCCTTGCCAATGATCTCATGTCCGACTTATCTGTTTTAGCTACTTTTTTTGCCTTTTCCGCGGGAGCATTGGGGCTGTTAGGAGCCTTGTTTTGGATGGGTTTAACGAAGGCAAACAAGCCAGCCGACCGATGGCTCGGAGCCTTCTATTTTATCCTTGCCTGCACATTCACCCAACTTTTCCTGGAAGCATTTAAACGGGATGTCAGTGGTCTGTACCATGTACTAGAATTACCCAGATGGGCTATGCTTCCCTGTTTGTATCTGGCCGTAAACCATTACGTAGCTCCTTCTTTGCCTATTAAGAACTGGCTTCTGCACTTCGTACCCTTCTTGCTTTTTCTTGTCTTTTCTCTCGTCTACTTAACGCCCACGCTTAGTAGCGAACCGGCCTATTTACCTTCCTTGCCAGCTTGGATACGGTTTACGGTCCGGTATTTTTTCTTTGGCCAGATGATGTATTATTGGATAAGCTGCTTTTCTCTACTCCGCCGTCACCGAAAAAATATACAACTCCTCTCTTCGTTTACCGACAAAATTGATCTGAAGTGGCTTAGTTATCTCCTGGCCTCCGTGTTGGTGTTGATCGTCATTCGCCTGCTAAGTGTATTGATTAGTGACATCACTGCTTTTTCCTCTGTGCTCTATTTTGTAGGGATCATCCCGTTGGCTTATGCCACCCTAACTCAAAAATCAATTTATCTAACGGAGTCTTATCTTCCCTTAGAAAAAGACGAGATAGCAGCTAAAAAAGCCAGTAATGAACGACTTACGCCTGCTCAGGTTGAAGCACTCAAAGGAATCATTCTGCGAAAGACCCAGGATGAGAAACTGTACCTCGATCCCAACCTAACCCTTTCGGCATTAGCATTAAAGATAGGCATTACCACCCATGAATTATCTTACGTGCTTAACAATGGATTTGGGAAGAACTTTTATCAGTTTATTAATGAACTGCGAACGCAGGAAGCAAAGATCCTGCTCCTATCCGATGACCTAAAGCATATGGATCTGTTGGGTGTTGCCATTAAAGCTGGCTTCAACTCCAAAACTACCTTTTACACCACCTTTAAAAAAGCAACGAATCTTACGCCTAAAGAATACATCCAAGCCCATACAAAAACCAATTGAACCTAAGGCATCTATAGGCCAGCATTCTTATGGCATTCATTATACCTTCCGCACTTGGTACATGTTTTCACTGAGACGTTACGGACAAGAGAGGAATTTACGTTTTTATCATTTATGTCCGCTTTTTTTAATCTTACAGGGCTTTTATAGCTACTCTCCAAGGGTAAGAAGGTTATCCATTCCGGGCTTACCTCTTCGCGGATTTATTCAGCGGCTCATGCAAGGGATTCTATTGGCCTCCTTGGTACTAGCTGTATAACTAAAGAACAATGGATCAATGGCAGTAGATTGACAGTTCATAGTCTACAGAGGACATCTTTTTAGTTAGATGGTATCTGTTACTCCATAAGCTTGAGGTTACTTATATACTTATTTACTTATCCTTGGCGGTACAATGATCCGCTTTAGTTTAACTTAAAGACACATATACCACTAAATAAACCAGAAAGATGCCATTCCCTCGCTGGATTTGTACTTTCCTTTTTCTCTTTCTTAGCATTCATTCTTACGCCCAGAGAACATTTGATAACAACCTTAGCCTTGAGATTGATTCGCTTTTTTCCCAACGTCTGCCTGCCGTTGCCCCCGGCGGCGTGTTATTGATTGCTAGACAGGGAAATATCCTTTATCACAAGGCTTTCGGAAACGCGGATTTGGAAAAGAATACGCCCATGCAGCCCGATATGATCTTTCGCATCGGCTCCATTACCAAACAGTTTACCGCCGTTGCCATCCTTCAACTCGCAGAAGCAGGCAAACTTTCCCTTCAGGACTCGATTCAAACCTACCTTAAAAATTTTCCCAGCAAAGGCCACACTCTTACCATCGAACACCTGCTTACGCACACTTCTGGCATTAAAAATTACTTTGAAATCGATAACCCTACCCAGCAACGACCTACCTATACGCCCGCTCAGGGGGTCGATTATTTTAAAGATGAGCCCCTAAGCTTTGCACCAGGAAGTCAATTTGAATACAGCAATTCCAATTACTATTTATTAGGGTACCTCATTGAAGTCATTACGGGGCAACCCTATGAGCAGTACCTTCACGAACATGTTCTGGCTAAAGCAAACCTAACCCATACTTCTTATTATAATGCTGAAAGTCCAGTAAGTCCAATGCCTGCGGCTTACGCCAAAGTAGACAGAAAACTGGGAAAAGCCAGCCTTCAGGAAATCTACACGTTGTATGCTGCCGGAGGTTTGCTTTCTTCGGCAACAGATCTACTTACCTGGCATCAGGCTTTGCTAGCAGGAAAACTCATCAGTGATTCATTACTAAAAAAAGCCTGGACTTCCTTCAAGCTTACCAACGGAACGGATGCTCCGTATGGCTATGGTTGGTACAATAAAAAACTCGACGGGCAACCTACGATTGAGCACGCTGGCTCTACGGATGGCTTTTAAACCAATGCCGTTTATCTGCCCCAGGCGGATCTTTTCGTAGTAACTCTATTTAATGGGTTTGAGCTGGATATGGACTGGGTCGTGCTTACTAACGATATCATCGATCAAGTGTTCGGGCGAAAACCGTATGCGTTGACGATTCCCCAGTTACAAGCGTACGTAAGAACGTATACGTACAAAAAATCCTACCAAATGGTGGTCACCCGGGAAGAAAATAAGTTATACATCCGAGCGACCAATCCCAAATCTCGTTTACCAAAGGTTCAATTGCACCCCAAAAGCGATGGTCTTTTCTTTATTAAGGAAGCTGCATTAAGTTTTAGCTTTGAAAAGGATTCCAAAGAGGGGGTTACTTCCATGGCCAGTTACTATCGCAATAAAAAAGATGTAGACTGGAAAAAGGAAAAGTAAACGCTTGTTTTACCGATGCCTCTGTTAATCAAAGCTATTAAACGAATGTTGATGAGCAGTTGCACTGGCCAAGAAACGTTCACAGCTACCGAGAATGACTGTTGCGAAGGAGGAAAATGGTAAGGTAGCCTGACCCAACTAGTATAGCTATCCGAATCTACCGTTTTATACCGACTTGAAACGAACTTTATTTAGGTCGCTCTTCATTTTTTTGAATGTGCTCGGGGCGACCCCGATAATTTTGCTGAACAAACGGGTAAAATACTTTAGATCATTGAAACCCAGCTCATCTGCCACTGCTAGTATGGTATGATCAGAGTAATATAATAAGCGTCGGGCTTCCCGCATTAATTCTTGCTGAATATGGTAAGTGATCGGGAAGCCGGTAACGGACTTGACCGTATCATTCAAGTGGCTGGCTGAAATGTTCATTTCAGCCGCATACTGTGAGGTGCTTTTCATGGTGCGGAAGTTGTTTCGAAGCATCTGCCGGAAAATCTTCGTCATCTCAATACTACGAGTAGAATGCGTGCGTAGCCTCGACTTTTCCTGCTGTAAGTAGATGGAAGCGAATCGATAAATGAGTGAACTGAGCATTCCCTGAATGACTTGCTCTTGAAATAACGGTGCAGGTTCCTTATAGATTAAATAGAGATGATCTATCAAAGAATAGAGGTGTGCAAATTGCTGTGACGCTACCGGTATCAAAATGATTTCGGCTAGACATTGATCGAGGATGCTTCTCAGGTTTACGTCAAGTATGGCAGGATCAAATGCCAGAAACCAACCACGCTTTACCTGGGCGGATACGATATGATGGATCTGGCCTGGATAAGAAACAAAAATATGGTGATCGTTCAACTGAACTTTTTCAAAATCGACTTCTAGCTCCATCTCCCCTTTATCAAGCACGATACAATAGTAAAAGTCATGCCGGTGTGGTTGCGACATCTCATATAGAGGATGCTGAAGCTTTAGGGCATCCATTGTGTGTACATAGACCCCTGAAAACCAATCATACATCGGATGAACTGGTATTTTTGTTCTTTTAATCATAGGCAGCCAAAGCTCCTAAAAAAACGATGATGTTGACCGGCTTAGTTCGTCCCGCCCTGATATTCCATATGCAGGCGAGCTGCGGTAGGCGAATGAAACAGATTATCTAAACGAGCACGGGCAACCATCTGACGAAATGCTCCGTACTGCGAAGGATCACCTGCATCATGCATGGTGTCAGCCATCCATAGGGCGAAATCCTGATAATTCCATACATGAGGCAAACAGGTAGTAGAATAATGTTCCAACGCGGTTGTATCGTGCTCCTTAATCGCACTGATTAGGGCATGGGCCAGTATATCCACATCGTAAAGCCCTAGATTCATTCCTTTGGCACTTACGGGAGGAACAAGGTGGGCGGCATCACCGGCCAGGAAAAGATTATTATACTGCATAGGGGAGTAAACGACAGAACGAAAGGGAACAAATTCAATATGGTGTATGGGAACGTTTTCAATGGAATCATCCCCTACTCTACGCCTAATTTCATCCCAAATACGCTCATTCGGCCAATCTGCTGCATGATCACTTAAAGCACATTGCAAATAATACCGGCTCCGTTGCGGACCACGTGGAAGTTGAGCGGCAAATCCATGTTCACTGATTGCCATAATGGGATAGCCTGTTACTGGGGCTTCAACCAGAGCAGCTAACCAGGCATATCCATACTCGTAACTATATTTAGTCAATAATTCTTCAGGAATCGATGATCGGCTGACTCCCCGATCGGCATCACACCCTGCCATATACTCACAAACAATTTGATGCTGACCGCTTTGATCCGTATACGAAACCTGGGGACGTTCCTTTTTTTCGTTCCGAATGGTGAGGTCAACGACCTCAAACCGGACGTCTGCTGCCGTTACATCCACTAGATCTCGTAGTAAATTATTAACCAGCATTTGCTGGGTACAGAACAGACTTTGAGCCCCATTGTCGCCGATGCCGCTAAACACCCGTGGTAAGCCGTTGAGGCGATACTCAATAGCGTACGCAGCCGGACCGCTGAGTAATTTATCCGCCAACCCCCATTCTTCAAACATCCGCACGGCCCGGGAATCAACTACGCCAGCCCGTTGCCGCGTCTCAATATAGGCACGATCACGCCTTTCCAATACCACAAAAGGTATTTTGGCCTTCTGTAAAAATGCGGCCAGCGTCAGTCCGCATACACCAGCTCCGATGATAACGACGGTGGTTTCTTCCATTGTTTTTGTTTGATTTGTTTCCGTAGTAGCCTGTAACCAAATGATAGGCAAATGTATCGGACCCCGTAAATCAAACAGGGTAGCAAAGTAAGGTTTTAGGTGGACGATTCACGGATTTGTCAGTCATCTCCTTCTTCACGCGGTAGTAATGTGGAATACTAACCCATTTAGGTTACTTCTAATGACCCGATTACAGGCCACAGAGGAGTCCATTGAATCTCAAACGTGTGTAAGCGAAAAAGTCAGTAAGGTAGCCCGGGTGTAGATTTTGTCTACGACGGGCAAAGCCGTCTATGAGAGTACCGCTCCCGCGGCTCAGGTGGAAGTCAGCAGTCTGACCGACTGATGGGTACATCCGCTACTTCCTCTAAGATGATAAGCTTCCGGCATCGTGCGTACCATTAACGAGCAACTCTATCAAGCTTGACTATAGGTTCACTTTTGCATATTTAGTGAACCTATAGTTAAATGACGTTCACTTAGATCTGAGTTTGGCGCTATATGTTCATTTTATATGTAAAAAATGAACATATAGCGCCAATTAGTTCAGAAACTAAGCTACATTTGTCATCTGTTCAAAAAAACAGAAAAAATGAACAAAAAAGATGGCTTACGATCGCAACCAACCCTATAATGATCTCCCGCTTTTACCGCCTGATGCCAGTAGTGAAAATGACGTAGACATTTTAAAAAAACTGGTAGTTGCCTCCCGGGCATTGGCATCGGTCAATAGCAGTATTCAGCGGTTACCCAATCCTTTGATGCTGATCAACACCATTGCTCTTCAGGAGGCCAAGGCTTCAACGGCTATTGAAAATATCTTTACCACGGAAGATGAACTTTACCGGGCCGTTTCGGATACCCTCCAGGAAGAAAAAGCCAATGCGTCTACCAAGGAAGTACTCCGCTACCGGGAGGCTTTATGGACGGGTTATCATCTAATCCAGCAAACCCGGCGAATCGATCTGGAAGGCGTAATCGGTATCTTCAGACAAATTAAACGCTCTTCAGCGGGGCTACGCTCTCCGGCATCACTCACGATCATTAAACGCGGACAAAGTGAATTTAGAGCGGGAGAAGTCATTTACACACCGCCACGGGGCAATGGCATCGTTGAGAAACTCATGGATAATCTACTGGCGTATCTCAACGATGAAAAGACCTATCCCACCGATCCGTTGCTGAAAATGTGTATCGCTCATTACCAGTTTGAGGCCATTCACCCATTTACGGACGGAAATGGTCGGACCGGACGAATTCTTAATTTACTGTATCTGGTGAATGCAGGATTACTGGACCAGCCCGTGCTATATTTATCCAAGTACATCATCGTCCATAAAGATGATTACTACTATAATCTGGGCGTAGTCACCCAGCGGGGAAGCTGGAAACCGTGGATTTTATTTCTACTGGATGCCATCGAGAAAACGGCCCAGCTGACGAGTCAGTTGATCGATCAGATTCTGGCCCAGATGGAGTCTACCCTGGCTCACGGGAAAAGTCTGATGAAATGGTACAATAAAGAAGTAAACGAGCTAATTTTCAGCCAACCGTACATTAAACCCGCTCTGATTGGGGAGCAGCTAGGCATTACTTCCCGAACGACGCTGACCAAGTATTTTAAAGAGCTGGTAGCCGCCCGAATCCTAAATCCGTCGAAGGATGGCAAGGAACTGTTTTACGTAAATGAAGACTTAATCCGTATTTTGGAAAATTAAAACGGGTGTATACTTCACCAGGAAGGCACGAAACTACTTCGTTTCTCAAAGGAATGTAAGCCCGAAAAGACGACCCTCTCCTACCCCAACCCCACTGAAGACGATAAACCGTATGTCGTAAACGAAGAAAGAAGTGACCCCGGAAAACATTGCCAACAAACTCTGGAGCCTTTCTCACGTCTTACGCAACGACGGAGTAACCTACCTCCAGTACCTGAACGAGCTGAACTATATCCTTTTTTTGCGTTTAGGAAATGTAAAAAGCACTACAAAATAGTACATATCTATGTTGATGTTATTTTCATAATAACTAACTATAGAGTACATTATATCAATTTTTGCAAGCGCTTGTCTGTCCCTATAGTGCAAATAGATAGTGGATAACTATACATCCTAGTGAAATAGCTTCTATTCTATTATGAATGCTGAACACGCATAAACGCATAGTTCTACTTTTCAACTGTCTTTACTAAAAGCATTTTAGTAGCAACGTGTTAAAGCCTCAATCGATCAAGCCTGACTACTGCCAGGCTTGATCGATTGAAGGAGTAATCGCATCAGTGCTTCCGTTCGTTTAATAACGTACCAAACGAAACGTCTGGATTTGATCGCGATACCTTACTTTCAGAAGATAGACCCCCTTCATCAGATTCGATAAGTCGAAGTCAACGATTGCCTTTTGCTCGCTCTGCCGTCCCAGATGCTGACCCGTAGGTGAATACAAATCGATCGTTACGGTTTCGGTAGGCTCCTGATTCAGGTTCAATCGAACCCATCCATTGGTAGGATTAGGGCCCAGGGTAAGGACTGGGGCGGGGCTAGTCACGGCAATGATTCGCGATAGGGTCTGCTTTCCGTCCTCATGCGTTTGCCGAAGCCGGTAATAAAAGGTCCCTGCTTTTGCGGCATCTACGAATTGATAGTACGTTCGCTTTTGAATAGTACCCTGTCCGCTTAGCTGGTAAACGCTCTCGAAATTCTGAGCATCTCTGCTTCTTTCCAGTTGGAAATAACGATTGTTTTTCTCCTGAGCGGTCGACCAATTCAACTCAATAGATTCCTCGGCTATACGTTTGCCCTCAAAATGAGTCAATACCACGGGTAATGATTGGGCAGCGGCTTTCGCAATCAACTGGGGCCGAAGGGCGGCATTACTTTGCTCGCGAGAAGCAAACTGGGCATCCGTTGTACTACCCGCGTAAGTAGAAATGATTTTGATACTACCCAGCAATGGGTTAGCGCCCCCACTAAGTCTTTGTTTATTATGAACCCATTCCGTTACATCCAGCGTCACGAAGTTTCCCGCCGATGTGCCCAAAATCTCGCCCAGTTTCAAGGAAGGCGAAGGCTTGGTATTCCAAGTGATTCCGCTTTCAGTCCAGGTTTGGTTGGCCACCTCGTAGCATTCCCAGGTAGTCTGGGCAATACTGACGCCAGCGTAGGGAACGTAGAGTTGTAAGAGCACCTGACCAGGAGTTGAAGGCAAACTTGCCAGATCAAATTTCAGAAACACTTCTCGCTTGATATGATCACTCGCATCATTTTTAAGGGTTAGTATCGTTTGCGAGCCGTAATTAGTAGCCGCACTAGCCCCTCCCTGCACGTAGGCATCCGCTACCGAAGTAACCCGGGCTAACTCCTGGTCATACGCTTCTACGCGGGGATACAACGTAAGCTGCGGTCGCTGACTGGCATTGGCACTTTCGCGGGCGGTAAACTGGGCATCGGTGGTACTTCCGTAGGCGGAAGAAGAAACACGTAAGGTCAGGATTTGGTCCTTGGCCAGCCGGGCCCGAACCGCGTTGGTAATTTTCAACGTTACATACGTTCCCGCCACGGCCCCTTTTACTTCACCAATCTTACCGCCGGGCAGAGGCCGGTTTGACCACGTCAGCCCCGTTTCTGTCCAGGAATTGTCCGCTACGTCGTAAAATTCCCAGGTGGTGTTGGGTACCGTGGCATTGGCATTATTGACTCGCAGCTTTAGAACCGCACTGTCTAACGGAGCATTAAAACCGCTTAAATCAAATTTCAGGTAGACTTCCCTTTTATACCCTTCGGCATCGTTTTTAATAGCCAGCGTGGACGCAGTGCCGTAATTGGACTGCTGATAGGTCGCTCCGTCCCGTACGTAGGTATCAGCAATAGTGGTCAGGGTTACGGGGCTATCGGCGACGGGTTCCGTATAGTTGGGCGATGAACTGTTGATTAGGCCTTCCACACTACTCCCAGCGGTACCATTGGCTTGCGGAAGCGTAAATTTCACTTCTTTCATGACGGGTAAAGCCGCCGATGAAAGTCCCACTTTTAAGGTCATCGCGGTCTGATTGGGATCAGCGGCCACAATCGCTACCTCAGCAGTACTTACGTTCTTGAGCAGTAGCGTACAGGGTTTATCCACCTTCAGGGTAATACCCTGCGCACTAAAGCTTTCGGCTTCGTAAAAAATGACCTGCCATAGATCAAGGGTCCGATTGTCAACGATTTGTACGGCTGGCGTATTAGCGATAATCGAAAGGTGACTTCCTGAATAGGCGGCCATCTCGGTAGCGTTTTTACCCGGTAAAACGACGTAGGCGTAGCTAGTATTCGCGGGAGAGGTGCCGTGAGGAATCCATAATTTAAATACGTCTTTACTAATGACATCGGAAGCGTAACCCGCGTTAATGCTGCTCCAGCTACCCGTCTGAGCGGCCTGACGCAATCGGAGTGGTGAGGCACTCGGAAAGTAGTACCCAACCTGATCGTGATGAATCCATTGGACGGTTCCACCAGCATAGGTATAATCTCCCGATGGAACAACAGCGGCATTATTGCCATCAGAAACCGTGACGGGGCCCGTTAACAGACACTGATTCAGCGTGGTATTAATGGCCTGAGTAGCCGACGATGAAATGCCCGCTCCCAAACAAACCACTTCGTCGTCAAAGAAAAACCAGCCCTTCCGAGCCGTGGTACTGTAATCGTTCATTCGGTAGCAACTCACCCCGTAAGTTCCATCGGATACGCCGCCCACAAAAGAGGTCATGCCGGGATTTACGCCCCAGCTCGTTCGAACCGGATAGGTGGTGATTTCAGGAACTGTGATTCCCGGCAACTTATTCCAATCCCACACCGGATAGATATTATAGTACTCATCTCCTTCCACACCAATGAAATTGACGCCCTCGGTTAAGTAATACCCTTTGAGGTTTTCATTATTCCCACTTTCGGATTTAGCCGTTCGGGAAGAGACGCTACGCAGTCCAAAAAGATAACCTGGCCGCTGGTGAAGCGTGTAATCGGTTCGCCAATAGTGCTGATGCTGAGCATTTACCAGGTAGGAAGGAGCCGCCTGCCCACGCATACGACTCAGGGCAGCATCGTATTCCGAAGCATACGTCGATAGATCTATCCCTTTGACTCTTTCAATCAAATTCGCATCCGCCATTCCCGTGTTGGGACGGGTAATGCTTCGGCCATAGACGTTAAAGTCATTGTACCGTCCCCGGGCTACCTGCATAAAGCCTTTTCGTACATACGACGAAAAAACGGCGATCTGCTGGGCGGTAAAATTGTAGGAAGTCCCGGTTACATAGGTGCCGATGTTGCAAACCCCTGAGACAAACTCCCGCCCGTATCCGTAGATGTATAACTGCGGACCGTGAGCCGTGTACGAATAATCAGCCTGGATGCCTTCGCCCGAAGTTACCACCAGGGTCTTGCCCGTTTCGATAACGGCCTGCGATAAAGGAGTGGCATTTTGCGTCAGACTGTAATGCTGAGCAATATCGGTCAAGTTGGAACCTGTATTGCCCGGTGAAGTCGTAATGTTCACCCCTTTGGTCATCCAGGTAATCATTTGGCTTTCCAAACTGGCATCAAGACCCGGCTGTGGACCGTATCGCATATAAATTAAGGCGTTGCCAATGTCTTTGGGTAAGGTAATGGCGTAATAAAACCAGTTGGAACTTACCGGAGCCGGATCCAGGCTCAACCAGTAATGCATGGTATGAATGACAGCCTGACGGACCTGGGTATTTCCGTAATAACTGCTGCTGGTATTAGAATACGCCTTAGCCAAGGTATTCATTCGCGTGAAGTGCGTACCGGGAGCCCAACCCGAAGGAGTACTGGCATTAGAATAGTCAATGTCTGACCAGGAACCATCCGCATGGATTGACGACAGTAAGCTAGCGGTAGAAGCCTCCAGCGTGGTTACATTGGTTCCCGCCTGAAGTCCCGCAAAGATGCGGTCCATAATGATTTTAAAATCGCCAGTGGCCTGGCCCCAGCCGGAGAAACCCAGCAGCAAAAAACTGAGTACATACAGGTATTTCATAGATTGTTTTAGTTTAGAAAGCAATTGTTTATCACTCAACCAAAACTACAGAGCAGGCCTTTTTTGAAGGGAGGAGAATCCGAAGTAAAAGGGGAGAAAATCATAAAAAAGCTGCATTCGACTCTTGTAGAGCGGAATGCAGGCTGGTGAACAGACTAATTTAACCAAAATCTTTTTAAGATCACTCCGGCGAATCAGGGTTCCTGACATGGGTAATCTTAATGCACTAATTCGGGGCTTGCCTGAGGGTTAATCGGATCGAAGTAATGAATATCCTGTTTTCTCAATTGGCTCAGATGTCCACTCAGCCGCCGCTGAAAGGCTTTAAAGTCTTTGCGGGGACTCCAACAGGCTTCCGCAAGAGCCAGCAGGCGGGGGAAAACCATAAAATCCAGCCGTTCCGCAGTAGCCATGGTTTCTGTCCATACGTTGGCCTGTAAACCCAGCACCTGACCTGGATGATCCTTTACCCCCGGATAATGCTCGGCGTTGAATTCATAGACAGCCTTTAGCGGGTTAAAAGCTCCTGCCCACCGCCGCCCCACCCGGTGCGTACTGTCCTGAACAAAGTCGAAATAAAAGGGAAGTCGGGGGCAAAGCACCACGCGGTACTTTTTTCGTAAAGCTGCCTCTAACTGCTCGGGATGATCGTGCCGCCACCAATAGACCAACGTATGATCGACGGGTAGTCCGGCCTCGATGACTTCATCCCAGCCCAGCACTTGCACCTGACAACTGCGAAGCGTATCGGCCATCCGGCGAAGAAAATAATGCTCTACTTCTAAAGCAGTTGATAATTTTTCCTGTTTCATGAGCCGGATAATAGCCGCATCTTTCATCCATTTCTCATTCCCAAAGCTTACTTCATCGCCCCCGATGTGAATCAGGCGTGCAGGAAACAGCGAACTCACCTCTTTCAGGATGGTAGACAGATACGTATACGTCTCTTCTTTGCCAGGATTAAAAGTAAACTCCGGGTGTGCCGGGGAGCCTCCCCCACTGTAAGCCGGGTAAGCTCTGTTAGCCGCCGTCGCATGACCCGGCATGTCTACTTCGGGAATGACGGTAATGTAACGATCCGCGGCATAGCTTACGATCTCTTTGATCTGCTGCTGGGTGTAATACTGAGCTGGTTTTAGTGAGTCGGTTGCCGTACCTACACCTCCCACCAACGCCAGTCGGGGATAGGCTTTAATTTCCATTCGCCAGCCGGGTTCATCGGTTAAATGCCAGTGAAAACGGTTTAGCTTGTAATAAGCCATCTCATCGAGTAAGGCCTTGACTTTAGACACCCCAAAAAAGTGCCGGGATTCTTCCAGCATAAAGCCTCGATACCCGTATAAAGGCGAGTCCTTCAGATTCCAGCAGGGGACCTTCCGGCTTTCCGCCGCTAATTGCAGGAAGGACACTACCCCATAAAAAGCTCCCGCTGGACTCGACGCCGTCAGGACCACAGAACCTTCGTTCATTACTAATGCATAGGAACCTTCTTTGGCTGGCAGACCCGCTTTAATAACCAGGGTCGGGCCTTTTGTGGCGGAATTTTGAGATCGTTTGAGTCCCCATCGCCTTTGCATTTCTTTTTCCAGGTAACGAGCGGCGGGCTGGAATGCAGAATCTTCTACAACTAGCCTGGTGTGCTCACTAAGCGTAAAGGTTCCTTTTGCTCGTTGGTAAGAAGCGGGTAAAGGAATAATGGGGGGCTGACTATACCCCCAAAGCGAAAGCAGTAAAAGAATAGAGGTTAAAATTTTCATAAGCTACGGCATTAGGGGTTAACCTTAGCGTAAAGGAACGGGCGATACCACGTGCCACACCCCGGTATCTTCCAGAGATCCTGACTTCACTAAAATCGTATTTTTTCCGGGCTTCAGTTGAACACCTGGCCAACGCATGCGGTGCAGGTCATCCGCTTTTTGTCGGCCCTGCGATACTCCATTGACCCATAACTCCGCTTCCTTTAGGGTGGTAAATACTTTAACCATTGTTACCGACTGCTGACGTAGCACGTTCCGACGTTCGGCCAGATAGAGCATCGGAGTCGTATTCCAGTTCGCTTTGTAAAAGTAGAAGGCATCCTTTCGAACGTTCCGATCATAGGTAATTAATCCTTTATCGTTGAGGGCATCCTGATCGCCCTCAGTGCGGATAGAGGAACCAAAGTCTGCCAATACCCAGACGTATTTTCCCCAGATGAAAGGTCTTTTGCAAAGTTCTTCCCAGTTTTTTTCGTGATAGGCCGTCTGCCACTCTTCGGGGTGAAACCGTCCGGTAGGTTCTACGGGCTGAAGGTTTTCCTGATGGTGCCGAATACTCGCTCCGGCTCCGTACTCGCTGACGGCAATCGGTTTAGCCGGATAAGCCCGGTGGGTCTGATCCGCCCAGCTTCCTATTTGTTCGAAAGAACCGCCATACCACCCGTAGTATTTATTCCAGGCAATCACATCCGATACTTCGTTAAAAGTATCCCGATCCAAGAAGCTGGCACAAGTGGTTATTCGGGTAGAATCTTCCGTTTTAACCCACTGGTTGAGCTCTTTTAGAAACGGAACCGGATCATCGTAATCCAGCTTGAGTTCATTAAACAAGCCCCAGAAACAAATGGATGGGTGATTGTAATGCTGACGAATGAGCTCCTGCATGACTTGCCGGGCGTGGTCTTCCAAAGCTTTGCTTTTGATATAGCCCATGCCGGTATAGCCCCCCGGCCCCACCAGGGGAATTTCCGACCAGAGAATCAGTCCCTTCTCATCACTAAGCTCATACCAGGATTTTCCGTGCGGATAATGCGTCAGTCGCACGGACGTAGCTCCACTTTCCATCACCAGCTCCATGTCCTTTAAGTAATCTACCGGCTCATAGGCTGAGCCTTTCCCCGCGACGTCCTCATGATAGCCGAATCCGTGTAAGTCCAACTTTTTCCCATTCAGAAAAAAACCTTCGTTCGCATCGACCCGGATTGAGCGAATTCCCAGTGGTTCCGTTTGACTTTCTATGGCCTGACCGTTAACAAGTAACTCCGTCTTCACCCGGTAGAGATACGGGTCCTGGCGGGCATTCCAGAGGTGCGGTTTTTCAAGGGTAAATTTCTGATCAGTTCCCGCGGGATCTTTTCGCTGGGCCACTGTTTGGCCCTGGGCATCCAAGATCGACGTGCGAACCTCGGTTTTCCGCGACGGGTCGGTTAAGGAAAGTTTGGTCTTTACGAAAACATCAGCCGTTTTCTCACTCACGTTTTGCTGGGTCACATAAACGCCCGAAGAAGCGAAGTCCAGCGGAGAAATGCAGTTTTTTTCTTTAACAAGTAACCATACGGGCCGATGAATACCTCCGTATACGTTGAAATCCCCCGTTAAGGGCAGCACATCCAGCCGATATTCATTGCTCACCTGAACGGTGATAAGCGGATTTTTTCCCGCTTTTATAAAGGAAGTAATTTCAAAACAGAAAGCCGTATAGCCACCTTTATGGTTACCTACCCACTGCTGATCGATGAACACATCTGCCACCGAGTTTACCCCCTCAAAATAGAGAAACAGTCTTTTATCTTTCCAGGCCGAATCCAGTGGAAGAGTTTTCGTATAAATAGCCGCCGTACGGGTATAATCCATTTTTCCGGCGGCTACCTCCCCCGCATTCCAGGTATGCGGTACATTAATGACGGGGTTATTCAATTTTTGGCGTACATCATAGGCAAAGTGAAAATTCCAGCCCTGCTGTAAACGTAGTTTGTTTTGCCCCCAAAGACTCAGGCAGCAGCCCAAGCCCCAAAGCGTAAGAAATAGCTTTCGCATACATTGTTTTATTGGTAGACGCGTACATAATCCACCACGTAGGTTAAGGGTAGAATCTCGTCGCTCAGCGGACCGGCCATGGTTCCCTGCCGGCCCAACGCCAGATTTAACATCAGGTAAAAGTCTTTCTGAAAAGGATTTTCAGGGCCTTTCTGAGCTTTCGCCAGATCAAAGACAAAGTATTTCAAATCGTCATAATAAAACTCGATGCGGTCTTCGTACCACTCTGCCGCGTAAATATGAAAGTCTTCGTAAGGGGCTCCCACGGAGGGTTTCTTTCCTTCGTAGCGATACTGATCGGTCGAATCCGCGTAATGCACCGTTCCGTACACCTGGGTAGAATCTTTTCCGGCATATTCCATCACGTCAATTTCTCCGCAAAACGGCCACTTGACGGTAGGGTTATTGGCCCCCTTCATCCAGAACGCGGGCCAGGAGCCTTTGCCTTTGGGAACTTTAGCCCGAATTTCAAACCGTCCATACTTCCAGGTTTGTTTGCCCAGCGTCATAATGCTGGCCGATGTATAGCCTGCCACGCTTTGACCAGCCCATTGGGCATGAGCCGAGCCAATTTTTTGAAGCGGATACGACTCCTTACGGGCCTCAATGCGTAAGGTTCCGTTTTCGACCCGGATGTTTTCGAGGCGTTCTTTGGTGTAATATTGAGGTTCCTTGTTGCGAACGAAGCCTTCTTCGTAATTCCACTTCTTGGGATCGGGTAAGCCCCGGTAGTTAAATTCATCGGACCATACCAGCGTTTGATAGGGCGATTTGTTCTGAGCAAAAGTCAAGGCGGGAAGAAAAACCCATAGCAGGAATAAATAACGCATATATATATACGAACTTTTAGAAAGATCATTCATCCATTATTCAGTGGATGAATGATCACTGGTAAGAAATAAGAGGTTAAGTGGAATAAGCAGCAGCCCGGGAAAAGGACTCCATTTTCCCGGGCGAACGTTAATTGACCCAACCCGGATTCTGCGTCAGTGCCGGATTCATTTCAATTTCCGTCTGTGGAATGGGCCAGTTGTATAAATAATCGCCCTTCCAGGCGTAGGTCTGTACATTGGCTCCCCATACCTGTTTCACCCCCGCTCCTGAGTAGAACACGGTTTCTTTCCAGGTCTTCCACCGCATTTCATCGAAGAAGCTAATGCCCTCATTGACAAACTCCCGGCGACGTTCATTGCGAATTCGCTCTCGTAAATCCGACTGGGAACTAACCGTCGTGGCAGCGGAGGCATTGAGCAGCCCTACGCCTGCCCGTCCTCTCACCTGATTGACCAGTTCAATAGCTCCCGTAGTATTGCCCTGTTCATTTAAGGCTTCGGCCCACATCAGCAACACGTCCGCGTAGCGAATCAGGGGGAAGTCAATGGGGCCATACGAACGGTTGAGCGTTTCGGTGGTTCCTTCGTAGACAAACTTGCGGTGTAAGTAATAAAAATAGGGCTGGGTATCCGTACGTAAATCGCCATTGGTTGCCGCCTCGGCCCGGTAAGGCCAGCGGGACGTCACCGTGGCATTGGCATTGTTGAACACGCCCAGATAGGTAGCATAAGGGGTAATCACATTGGCCGCAAGCCTTGGATCCCGGTTAGCGTAGGCTTTTAAAATCCGCTCTTCATTTCCCGTTGGCAGGTACTGGCTCATGTCCGCTCCCCGGTTGCGAGCCGCCGTCATTTCGTTGGTCGTCAAATTATTACGCAGGAAAAATACTTCCCGCTGGGCAGGCGTCATCCCGCTATAACCCGGCAGAACGGCATCCCAGTTGAAGGGTGATCCATCGGCATTTTCGTAAAGATCAACCACCGTAGGCGAGACCAGAAAGGTATTCCAGCAGGAACCAAACGAAGAGCGGGTACCGCAAAAGAACTGCGTTGTTGAACCCGAGCCGCTCACGGCAATGTGCTGAAGAGAGAAAATCATCTCATCGCTCTGTTCGTTGGCCAGTTTGAAGAGTGTTTTATAATCCGAAAACAAGGCATAACCCGCTTCTTTTACCTTGCTAAAATCAGCGGCAGCTTCCGCCCATTTTTGCAGGTATAGATACGCTTTTCCCCGTAGGGCATACGCGGCCCCTTTCGTGATGTGACCATACAAGCCATTGCCTTTGGCGTACTTAGCGGGTAAGTTAGGTTCATTAATGGCATCGGTTAAATCGGCAATCACCGCGTTCCAGATTTCGGTTTCCGTCGAACGAGCCCTTTGGGCATTTTCGGGCGTGATAGGTTCTAAAAAAAGCGGTACGCCTTTGTATAACTGGTTGAGCCGGAGGTAGAAATACGCCCGTAAGAATTTGCATTCTGCTACCAGACGGGCCTTTTTTTCCGCCGTTGAGGGAGATTTGGCCGGAATGTTGACAATGGCATCATTGGCCCGGTTTACACCCTCGAAGAGCTGCCGGTAGTTATCACTAAAAAGAGCACTGGAGGTGGTAATCGTCCCCATCAGCAGAGCATCCGCGTCCCGGCCCTGTCCGCCGGGAGAAAAGCGGTCTAACTGATACAGTTCGTTTCCGGAAGCGGCACTCGTATTGATGTTCAAACGCAGGGCATTATACACACCCGTAACGCCCAGATCGGTTAAATTGTCCGTCGTCCACATGGTAGCCGAGCTCACCGAGTCATAAGGAGACGTATCCAATAGATTTTCCCGGCACCCCGTCAGCAAAAGGGTGGCAAAAATCAATAGCTTTTTCATAAGGTCTTTGATTTAAAAGGTCAGGTTCAGGCCTAGCGTAAATTGACGCATGGTGGGGTAATCCACGCTTGCTCCCACTTCGGGGTCCATGCCCGGATAACGGGTGATCAGGAGCAGGTTCTCGCCCGACACATAGATTCTGGCTCGCTCTAAGGCTACTTTTTTAGTGAGGCTTTGCGGCAGGCTGTACCCGAACTGAACGTTACGTAGCTTGATATACCCGGCATTATACAGCCAGAAATTACTGGCGACCGCCGCGTTCTGGGCATCCGTTGTATTTTTTAGACGCGGGGCTTTACCCTGAATGTTATTGGCCGGATCGGAAGGATCGGCATCGTTATAGTAATAGTGATCGTCGGCTACGGATAAAGGGATGGCAAAGCCATTTTGAAGCGTAGAGTTATTATAGCCCTGCACATTCCAGTAGTACTGGAAGCCCGTACTTCCCGACCAGATCATTGAAAAATCAAGGCCTTTCCAGGAAAGATCTCCCCTCAAGCCAAAGTTGTACTTGGGTGTCGTGTTGGTGCCCGTAAACTGCCGATCGTAGGTATTGCCGTAGATGCCATCCCCGTTGGTATCCGCATAAATCAGATCGCCGTAATAAATTCTGGATTTTCCAACGCCCCCCGCGGGCTGAAAGACATACCCCGCCGCCGTCATATCCTGCAACCACTGTAAATCTCCAGGTGTCCGAATCATGCCATCCTTCGGGCCCGCCTGAATATCTACGCTTCCATCGGCACTTTTTACGTAGTTCCCATTCCCCTGATAAACCGTACGAACGTAATATTCATTGATCTGACGGCCTTCCAGAATGCGGGTGTCGCCTCCGGAAGATACATCTCCCAGGTTCGAGGTATAGGTCCGAACGCCATTGACATCCTGATAACCTTCCACGAGTTTGCCCTTGTACTGGTCCACACGGTTATAGTTATACGCAAAGTTCCCTGTCAGACCAAACTGGAAATCTCCGGATTTACCCCGGTAGCCCAGCGATAGTTCTACGCCTTTGTTAAGCACTGCAGCGGTATTCTGCGTCGGGGCCGTGGCCGTTCCCAGAATGAGCTGAATGGGCGGGGTGGTTAGAATGCCATCCGTGTATTTGCGGTAGAGATCAATATCGAAGTTGACGGCTCCTTTCAGGAAAGAACCTTCCAGGCCGATATCCGTCACGGCGGTACTCTCCCATTTCAGTAAGGGGTTCGCAATCTTGCCTTTCCAAAGTCCGGTTACGGCTAATCCGTTGAACGAATAGGCGTTCGTGCTGTAGAGCGACTGATAATCATAGTTACCCAGGCTTTGATCGGTATTCATAACATTATTCCCCAGCATCCCCCAGGAACCCCTGATTTTCAGGTTCTGTACATGATTATTGATACCATTCATGAACGGTTCTTCGGATAACCGCCAGCCCGCTGAAAAAGACGGGAAAACACCCCAGCGGTTGCCGGGAGCAAACTTGGACGAACCATCATAACGAACGTTGGCTTCGAGCAGATACCGATCTTTGAAGTTGTAGTTCAGGCGACCGAAGAAGGATTTCAGAGCAAAATCATATTCACCTCCCGTCGTGGTAGTGGGCAAGTTTGCTGATCCTGGCGTGGTGATGTTATAATCAATCAGGCCCATTTTACTGGCGGCCAGATTGTAGTAGTTAAAGTAATACTGGTTAAAGCCCGCAATCGCCCCCAGCGAGTGATCCCCCAGCTGCTTGTTGTACCGTAACACCAAATCCAGCGTGGTCGCGTAATCCTTGTTAAAGGCGTAATTGGTGGAAAGCTGATCGGGAGCACTGGCGGCCTGCTTGAGGGTATTCGTAGCAAAATCCCAGCGATCAATCGGATTGGTATGCGTATTGGTTTCGCGCAGGCGGGTCTGATAGTTAAAGCGGGATTCAAACGACAAGTCCTTCAGCAACTGTAGTGTGGCGTACAGTGTGGTATTAAACCGACTTTGTTTGTCGGCTCCCCCCGTTCCATACAGATACGACAGGATATTATTAGCCGTAGCTGACTCTTCCGGGGCCTGGGCAAAGCCGTAGCGGCCGTCGTAGAAGGGAACCACACCCGGCGTCGTTTGTCTTAAAAAGTTAAAGGCCGTGCTGGTATTCCCTAATCCATACGATTGGATGGAAGCGTAGGTCTGAGTCCCCAGGGTAAGAAATTTTGTGATTTTACTGTCCAGATTGGCTCGTAAAATGTATCGTTCCGTACCCGTATTGGCCATGGTTCCGGGGTTACCCAGATAATTGGCCGAAAGCAGGTAACTCGACTTTTCACTGCCTCCGCTGATGGACAAGTTGTGGTTTTGTAAGACGTTATTTTCAAAAATGGTTTTGGTCCAGTCTGTATTGGGATAAGCCAGAGCATTCGCTACGCCATTCGCCGTTACGCCGTTGGGATCCTGAGCCGCCGCCTGCCAGGCATCAATGGTGGTTTGAGCAAACAGATTGTTTTGCCCCAGGTTACGGTAGGCTTCATTGATCAGATTCATGTGCCGGGGATAATCGGTAACGAACTTGATCGTATTCATGGGCTGGGTAATCGACAGCATACCCGTGTAGGTAACGCTCACTTTGTTTTTGTTCCCCTTCTTGGTCGTAATCAAAATCACCCCGTTTGCTGCCAAAGATCCATAGATCGAAGCCGAAGCCGCGTCTTTCAAAATCGACATACTTTCCACGTCGTTGGGGTTAACGGCATCCATCGAACTGATGATTCCGTCCACGATGACCAAGGGGTTGTTATTGTTGAGCGTTCCATTCCCACGAATTCGAATGGTGGCTCCATCTGACCCCGGTCTGCCTGATCCCTGCTGCACGCTTACGCCGGCGGCTAAGCCCGCCAGCGAGGAAGAAAGGTTCGTAACGGGACGGTTTTCAATACTGGCCGCCGAAATGGTAGCTACCGAACCCGTCATGTTTACTTTTTTCTGCGTGCCATAACCCACCACGACTACTTCGTTCAGGGATTGATCCGCTCCCATTAATGTCACGTTCAGCTCCGTCTGACTGCTTAAGGTTATTTCCTGCGTTTTATAGCCCACGGAACTAAAGACCAGAGTTCCTCCGGCTTGGTTCAACTGTAGTTCGTAGGTACCATCGTTAGCGGATACGGTTCCTTTGGATGTACCCTTGAGGACGATACTAACACCGGGAATCGCTTCGGCTTTTTCATCAGTAATTTTCCCCCGTAGTCTTAAGGCCTGAGAAAAGCCCGGCAGAACGACCCATAGGACGCCTACCCAGGTAAGCGTCCATTGAAGCCAGGCCCGGGAAAAAGGAATATTCTGGAGCGACCATGGCCCTGCTTTACGTTTCCTTGAATGAATCATTGAAGTAGTGTTAGGTAATAGAAGAGGCTTGATGATTTGACCAGACAAAGCTCAGGCAAGGGCATCAGCAAGGGTGGGGAAAATCCTTAAAGAATGGGGGGGAAATCTTAAATCGGCAGAAAAAGAGGTTTTTTGCCCAAGAATAAGACTTGGCCAATATGTACTCACATAAAATAATCTATGGAACCCCGCTGAATCCTCCTTTTAAAATTTGCCCGATTCTGGTATATTCGATCTACTATGGGGTACCTTATGAAAGAACCGTCTTTGTAAGGTATAAGTAGTCGCATTTAATCGCCTGAGGTACGCATGAACCCCTCTTTATTTCGAATAATTCTGGGCTTACTGGGCCTGTTATGGGGGAGCTTCTGCCAGGGCCAGAACATTGCTTTTAATCATCTGGGTTCGGAGAATGGACTATCCCAGAACTCGGTCCTGGCGATTACTCAAGATAGCCGTGGCTTTATCTGGATGGGCACCCGGTACGGACTCAATCGCTATGACACCCGGAATTTTAGCGTATTTAAAAACGATCCTGCTGACTCCACTACCCTTTCCGATAATTACATTCTTTCCCTGTTGTCCGATTCCCGGGGTAAGCTATGGGTAGGTACCACGCAGGGGCTTAACTACTACGATTCCCGAAACAATGTCTTTCATCGCCTGAATAGCCCCCTTGAAAAACAGCAGGGCCTTGCGACCCTGGCTATTCATTGTCTCTTTGAAGATTCAAAGGGAAGCATTTGGGTTGGCACTTCGGCCGGCGTCCGTGTATTAACCAATCCCCGCAAACCCAGTTCTCGGGCTTTGCTGAAGGCGGTTGCTTCCCTGCCTCCCCTGGAAGTACGAAGCCTGGTTGAAGACCCGGAAGGCTACGTCTGGATGGGCACGTCTAAAGGTCTGATTCGGCTTCACCCACAAAACGGGACTTTCCACTGGTTTACCAAAAAAGACGGCTTAACGGACGACTTCATTACGAGTCTGGCCAAGGATAAAGAACAAAACCTGTGGATTGGCACCAAGTATGGCGGCGTAAATCTGTACCGACAGCGACACTTCTCCGCCTTGCTGCCCGCAAAGATTGATCCGAATATTCGTAAGATCATGCCGGATAAAAGGGGGAAACTCTGGATTGCCTCTCTGGAAGGCTTATATAGGTATGATCCAGACCTTCAGCAGCTCCAAACGTACCGACATGATCCGGAAAATCGCAAAAGCCTGAGTCAGAATTCCATCTATTCGCTTTTTGAAGACACGAACGGGTCGATTTGGGTCGGCACGTATTACCGCGGCGTTGATATTATTTATTCGTCCCTGACGCCGTTTACAATCCATCAAAATCATCCTTCGGCCAGTAGCCTAAGCAACGATGTCGTGAGCTACATTACTGCCGACAACCGGGCTCAGCTCTGGATCGGCACCGAAGGCGGAGGGCTTAATACATTCAATACTACGAAAGGGTCTTTTCAGGCGTTTAAACATCAACCTTCTGATCCATACAGTATTAGCTCCAATTTAATCAAGAGTATTCACTGGGACAAAAGAGGCATCCTGTGGGTGTGTACGCACTTGGGTGGTCTCAACGCGTATCATCCGCAAAGTCAACGATTCGAGCATTTCAGGCACGATCCCAGTAATCCCCATTCCCTGGCCTCTGATAACGTCATTGACGTAGCCGAAGATGCCAAAGGCAACATTTGGGTGGGTACCGATCGCAACGGCATTAGCGTATTCGATCCCCACACCGGTCTCTTTCGAACGATCCATACGCATTCTACTCCGCTCAAAATCAGTGGAGAGGGCATCCGTAGCTTCTTTCTGGATTCTAAAAAAAACCTGTGGATTGCTACTGGTGCGGGACTCAATCGCCTTGACTCCACGGGAAAAAAGATGACCTGGTTTACTTCAGGAAATACCCTGAATTTAAAATCCCACGACATTAATTGCGTATCGGAAGACGCTCAGGGTCAGATTTGGATAGGTACGTACTATGGGGGCCTTTGTCGGTTGAATCCGGATGAAAAATCCGTCACAACCTTTACCGAGAAAGACGGGCTGCCCAACGATAACGTACTGGGTATCCTTGAAGATCACCAGCACTACCTATGGTTAAGTACGGAAAACGGCCTGTGCCGCTTCAACCCATCGCAACAAACGTTTAAGACCTACACGACCAGTGACGGATTGCCCAGCAATGAATTCAGTCCCCGGGCTTACTACCAAAGCCCGGAGGGTTTACTGTATTTTGGCACCAATAGTGGCCTGGTAAGTTTTGACCCCAGCCGCATCGTTCTGAATCAGTTTTTACCACCGCTGACATTCACTTCCCTTAAATTATTTAACCAGCCCGTTCAGGTTGGAGATGCCCAGGGACTTTTGACCCAGGACATTAGCTCCACGCAAAGCCTTACGTTTACGCACGATCAAAATGTTTTTTCACTGGATTTCGCCCTGCTCAATTACATCAAACCGGGCAAAAATCAATATGCGTATCAGTTGCAGGGATTCGAAAAAAACTGGAACTACGTCAGGATTCCCTCGGCCACCTACACCAACCTCGCCCCGGGGGAGTACACCCTGCAGATAAAGGCGGCCAACAACGATGGCATCTGGACCCCCGAGCCTCTTTCGCTTCGCATTCGGGTACTTCCCCCCTGGTGGGCTACCGGGTGGGCTTATCTGCTGTACGCCTGCAGTTTTAGCGGATTACTTTTCATGCTCATTCGTTTTTTCTGGCTGCGGGCTTCGCTCCGGCGAAACCAGGAACTTCACCAGTTAAAACTGAATTTTTTTACCAACATCTCCCACGAGATTCGTACGCATTTGACGTTGATCCTCGGACCCGTTGATACCCTCATCGATGCTCTGCGAGAAGACCCCGTCGCTTCCCGGCAACTTCAACACGTAAAAAATCACTCGAACCGTCTGCTTAAATTAGTCAGTGAGCTAATGGATTTTCGTAGAATCGAGTCAAAAAAGCTGGATCTGAAGGTTACCCATTTGGATATCGTAGCTTTTGTTGGCGAGATTTTTGACTCTTTTGAAGATGCGGCCCAATCCCATGCCATTCAAACTTCTTTTAAGGCTCAGGTGCCTGCTTTTGAATTGTACGTTGACCCGCAGCAGATGGAGAAAGTGCTGTTCAATTTGCTGACTAACGCCTTCAAATTCACGCCCCCACAGGGACGCATTGACATTTCTATCCTCGAGCAATCCAACCAGCTACTCATTCAGATTTCGAATACAGGTCAGGGCATTGCTCCCGAAAATATTAAGAAACTCTTCACTAATTACTTTCAAGTCCAGGAACTTACCCACCAGACTACTGGCTATGGGATTGGCCTGGCGCTGTCCAAAAGCATCGTTGAACTCCATCAGGGAACTTTAACCGTCGAAAGTGTCCTTCCCAGTGCTACCCGAACGGGCTTAACGACTTTCACCATTGCTCTACCCAAACACGCGGATCATTCCGCATCAAAACAACTCGTGGAAGTAGACTCCTGGCAGACGCATAAGGTACCTTTCCCTACCCCTTTTATCGCACCTGCGGCTTTGTCCGGTGATTTAAGTAAACCGGTCTTACTTCTGATAGAAGATAACGCTGAAGTACTGACGTTTATCCAGGAAACCCTACTCCCCTCCTATCGAATCCTAACGGCCAGAAACGGGTGGGAAGGATGGCAACTAGCCAGTACTCAGATTCCCGATGTGATTGTGAGTGATGTGACCATGCCAGAAATGGATGGGCTGATGCTTGCAGAGAAGTTAAAGCAGGACGATCGTACGAGCCATATTCCACTTATGCTCCTGACCGCACGGGCCAGTCAGGTTCATCAAGTCAGTGGCCTGGCTCTGGGCGTAGACGATTATGTGACCAAGCCCTTTAGCGTTGAAATTCTTCAGCTCAAGATCCGTAACCTGCTTGCCTCCCGGGAACTCCTGCGGCAAAAATACAGCCGTATGATGACCCTTGAGCCGCAGCAAATTCCTATTAACACGCAGGATGAAGTTTTCCTCCACAGGCTGATTGGCATTATTGAAGACCATCTGGATCATCCCGATTTTGGCGTAAACATGCTGGCCTCAGCAGTAGCCATGAGTACACCCGTCCTTTACAGAAAATTAAAAGCCTTAACGGACTTATCGGTTAATGATTTCATAAAAACGATTCGGCTCAAGAAAGCAGCTCAGCTTCTGACCAGTCAGTCCCTAACCATTTATGAGGTAGCCTACGCCGTAGGTTTTGATGACCGCAAGTACTTTAGCAAAGAGTTCAAAAAGTATTTTGGTCAAACCCCGAGTGAGTATGCCTCCGCTCATCAATCTTCAGCAATGAAAAAATGAGTGGGCCAAGCTTATTAATCAATCAGGTCTAATTAATCCGAATAACTTAACATCAGGATTGATTATAGGATAACACATCTTTGTGAAGATACAGACAACAATTTGTAGGTTGCTCTTCGCTTTAAACGAACTTAACCTGATCCCATTTTGAAAACACTAGGATTGATTGGCGGCATGAGTTGGGAATCCTCGGCCTTGTATTACCAAATCATCAACCGAACGGTGAAAGAACACTTGGGCAACCTTCACTCTTGCTCCTGTTTGCTGTATTCCGTTGATTTTGCCCCAATCGAGCGATTGCAGCATCAGGGCGATTGGCAATCGCTGAGCGAACTCATGATGGAAGCCGCTCAACGATTAGAGAAAGGGGGAGCTGATTTACTAATCCTGTGTACCAACACCATGCACAAAGTAGCCGACCAACTTCAAGCGGCTACGCCAGTCCCTTTCTTGCACATTGCTGACCCGACCGCCGAAGCAATACTCGCCGCGGGTCTGAGCCGAGTGGCATTATTGGGAACCCGGTTCACAATGACGGAATCCTTCTACAAAGGGCGACTCCAAGACAAATACAAGTTGCAAGTGCTCATTCCGGACCCCTTAGACATCGATACCATCCATCGGATCATTTACGAAGAACTCGTTCAAGGGATCGTTCAAGAAAAATCGAGACAGGCCTATGTAGCGATCATTGATAAGCTTTATCAGCAAGGGGCTCAATGCGTTATTTTAGGCTGCACAGAAATCACGTTGCTTATCAAGCAATCCGATGTAGTAATACCAGTGTTTGATACCACCCAGTTGCATGCTCAACAAGCAGTGAAACAGCTCTTGGGCTTGTAAAAACAGGGTCTGTACAATATTTGGGAGGTCAGCCCAAATCCGGTAGGGTATTTTTCACCTTGCTATACTCTCGATGAACCGATGAATAAACTTGATATACAAATCTTTGGCTACCTCCTCAGACAGACGTTGACTCATTCCTCTGGTGAAACCCAATAACGTATTGATACAGCCCTGTCTCAAACAAATCCAGTTAAGTATCAGATTATCTAGTTCATGGTCAGCTTGTCCGGTCAGGTTCCTGAAGACAGTTTTGAGCTCTATCATAGGCTGACTGACTGTCTGCGGAGAGGGTGGCTTGAGGGTAAACATGAGTTGGTAAAGTGTTGGATTAGCTACCGCAAAATCCCAGTTCGCTAGCGATAAGCTAAGTAATTGCTCAGATGGATCGGTTGTTTTGCTACCTGCCGCATCAAACAGCTCGTATAATTGGGTAAAACCCCGGTCCGAAAGGGCTTGGAGCAAAGCTTCTTTGCTGTCAAAGTGGCTGTAGACTATAGTGGTGGTATAGGCTACCGATTCTGCAATCCGCCGGATGGTGACCGCTTCCCAGCTTTGCTCGTTGGCAATGCGAAGGGCGGCATCTAGAAGTTGGTGGCGTAGCGTTTCCTGGGCGATTTTTTTTCGCTTTATGTGAGCGGGTTCCATTGAGTAAGATAGTATGACGGGTCATAAGAATAGGACTAATTCAGTAATAGCAGAAAGCCCTACTTTTTCTCCCCAAAATGTCCGTTGTGTTCTTCTTCATGGAAATCGAGTTCTGCTTGCTGGGTATCAGCTTGGGCTTTAGAGGCATAGGCGAACATTTTTCGGGTATAGTCTTCAATGGCAGCGGTTACGCTGTTAAAGTGGCCCTTAGTCAAGTTGTTTGCTAGGTTTAAGGCATCCAGTAAGCCAATATTGACTCCGACTCCGGCAAAGGGTGGCATCACGTGAGCGGCATCTCCTACCAGTGTAATGTGATCAAATGTTTCCCAGGGAGATCCGATGGGTAATTGGTACATGAGCAGCATTTGAAATTCAGTAGTGGCCCTAAATAACTGATGATAGACTGGAGCCCAGCCGGTAAACTCCCGACTCAGGAAATCGGCCATTGCAGTCCGATCGCTGAGCGATACTCCGCTCGCATTGAACCAGTCTTCGGGCCGTCTAAACGAGAGGTAATAGTTGAGAGAGCCATCCGCCCGGTATTGTAGAAACACTACTTTGCCGTCTTCAGTAGCTGCCATATTGGCTCCCTGGGTCAGGGACATAATAGCGGGGCAGTCCATAGATGGATGTGGAATGTCGCCCTGGATAATAGTGCTACCCGTATAAACACGCGGCGTATTCGTTACCAGTGGCCTAATCTTGGAGCGGCCTCCCTCTGCTCCGATCAGTATATCCGCCGTGGCCGTTAATCCATCTTGAAAAGCAAGCAGGTAGCTCCCATCTATTTTTTCTGCTCGCATCACTTGTTTATTCCAGCTCACGGTGCCCGGTAGTAGTACATCCAGAATAATCTTACGAAAGTCTTTACGGTCAATTTCGGGACGCAAACGTTGCGTTTCGTTAGTAGGAACCTGTTCAAAAAGTAGATTACCGAGCTTATCAAACTGTCGCTCCATGACTGGACGGGCTTTTTCAAAGTAAGCCTCTAAGAGACCTGCTTCCTGAAGGGCAATTTGACCAGTATCGTGGTGAATATCTAGCGTTCCGCCACTAATGCGAGCCGGTGGATCAGGGTCCCGCTCGAAAACGTGGACATTTCCCCCATTCATTTGTAAGAGCCTAGCGGTCAGTAATCCTACCGGTCCTCCCCCAACAATAGCAATAGTCTTACCGTCGATTAGTGTATGTTTCATTTTTATAACATTGTATCGCAGAATAACATTGTTATATTTTGAAAAACAAATGCAATGAAAAATACGAAGCGGTTACAACCGACTAATTACGAATCAGATTGATGTTTGTGGGCTATCTAGCGAAACGGATGTTCTTGAAAGTCAATAAAGATTAATTGCTCCATGCGTTGACTAATCACTCAGCTAAGTGTATACGGTGTTGATAACTCTCATCTCGCCGACCTAAAAAACAATCGTTACCAGTACCAATTGGTCAAACCTAATGCATAGTATAAGGATTATAATCGAGAAAAAGGTAACATTTGGAAGATTACAAAAAAACGATCGTTTCCTTGTAATCTTCCTAGTGCCCATTAGAACCTTAGATAGTTTCTTAGATGAACTATAAAAATCATTCTGACGCCGAAGTTCGAGAAAGGATTTAAAAAGCTTCTCGGTAAAGTCCCTCCCATCAAGGAAGACTTATGGGCTCTGGGCCAGTCCTTACAGGAAAAGCCTACCCAAGGCAGTGAGGAACTTTAAGAACGGTCATAAGGTTCGTTTCGCCATCAAAAGTAAAGGCAAAAGCGGGGGTGGCCGTCTGATTACCTATGTACGCATCACAAGTGAATCAGTCTATCTACTTTCGATTTATGCTAAGTCGGAGCGAGAAACGGTGACGGATGCTTATATAAAACACTTACTAAAATATCTTTCTTGATCTTTACTCATACCTAATAGGGCAATAGTTAACATAATTAAAGTTATATAACAGTTAAACTGTACGCTTTCACTCTGGACGCTATTACAAAGTCGTTGTCTCTCTCATCTACTTTTTCACATTCATCATAAGGATCTAGAGATAGATAATAACCTTGTTGGACTGCTAAAAGCTTATAGGATTCAACGTTGTAAAATGCGTTATCAGAATCATGATTAAACGCGTACGCTGTGACATTCTCAAATACTAGCACCAGCTTATCTATTTGGCTTGAGTACATCAAGCTAAACGTAACCTCAATAGTTATTCCGTTGCTAGCTCCCTTTATCAAAAGACTATTCACAGTAGAGCTAATCAAGCTATGCTCATCCACTAGAAAAGCCAATATTTCGTCATTCTCAGCAAGAATCTTCATTATTACTTTTTTAAGCTGCCAAATCTTAGGGCAAATTAGAGGCTCTGGCTTTAGTTTCTTAACAACCCATACTTGTATAACAAAGAAGCTAATTAGAATATGTCGTTTGATCCTACCAATGGTGTTATTCAACTTTGTGCCAAAGGCATCGAAATGGAAGCCGAAAGTCCAGACTAAGCAAAAACGCTCTTTCACAGGCCTGGAGCTTAGTCGCTACTGATATTGAAAAGTTTACAGCCGCTCATTATGTGGCAAGACATCAAGACTCTGCGGCCCAAAAACTAGAGTGGGATCTGAAAGCCTTCTAGGTAGGTACTGACGAATGTTTTCAATTAACACATCTGTAAAGGTCACAGATGTGTTAATTGAAAACTTATGGATTAATTTGATTCTTATTCACCGAACGTAAGTAAGTTGGAGTCAGGGTCTAATAAGGAAAATTCTTTAGGTCCCCAGGGCTTTCGCTCTAAATGCCCCGCCGGATGAATGCTTACCTGTTGCTCGATTAGTGATTCATAGAAGGTTTCAATGGGGTTGGTTCTAATATAGACCTGTCCATAGTTTTGAGCGGGGTCCAGATCCGTAAACAAAAAGAAATGAATCTCAATCTGATCTTTTCGAACCATCAGGTAATCATCAAAGGCATCAGAGCCTACTTGCTCAAAGCCTAAGGTCTTCAGGTAGAATTCTTTCGTGAGTTGCTTATGACGCATCGGTAACTTAGGGTGAACAAAAAGTAGCATGGCAGGAGATTTAAAAGGTAGAAGGCAGACCTATCCATTCACCGAATGGGCTGCATGAGAGTTACCGGCAAAGATGACAGATCCAGCCCAGGTAAGCCCTTGATTGTAATCAAGAAATCAGCCGCCTAGAAACGAGCCCTGACCCGGCTTAGCGTTTCTGGAGTCATCTGAAGATAGGAGGCTATCATCTTTAAAGGAAAGAGCTGCAGGAGCTGTGGTTGGTCTTTGAGTAGCTGTTGATATTTCTCGGTAGGGTTCATCGTCGTATCCAGATATCGCGTTCGGTGTAAAGCTCCTTCCAATAGCTTCCCTAGCTGGAGATACACGGGAGATAAAGCAATGAGGGCATGAATCTCGACGAGCGTTAACTCCAGCACTTGAGTAGCGGCGTAGGCCTTAATGGAAGTTTGCGAAGGGTTCTGAGCGATAAAACTGGAATAATTCGTACACCACTCACCCGGCCCATGCAGGGCCGTAACTTTTTCTTCCAGCTCTCCCATCGTACAGGCATACAGGCAACCCGACTGGATAAAATACATCGATTGGCAACGCGTGCCTTCCTTAAGCAGGAGCTCATTTTTTTGAAGCTGCCTTACCCGCAAACGGCTTTGCAGCAGTTGTCTTTCATCTTCCGAGAACACGCCCAGGGATGCCCCATCTATTTGATTATTCATAAGCCTGTTACCCATACAAAGTATTGCCGTTGAGAATTGCTTGTAGGACTATAGGTAAGAATAACTACAGCCAAAACTTAAAGGGTAAAACGTTTGCGATAGCATCGGTTGACCGTACGGGCCCTACTTTCTTTTAAATGCATCCAATAATAGTTAATTCAGATACAACAACCACAAATTCGGATACGTCTGCGTTTTGACTAGGGCCGACCTTTGTTAATCAAAACACAACAGCGTTATGATTTTAGTAACCGGAGCTACCGGCCAACTGGGCACCGCAGTTATCAATCAGTTACTGCAAAAAGTACCAGTCAGCCAGATTGCCGCCTTCGTGCGGGATGAAACGAAAGCCGTCAACCTGATTAAACAGGGGGTGACTATACACATAGGTACCTACGATGACCCCCAAAGTCTTGAACGTGCCATGCAGGCAATGGAAACAGTCCTGTTGATTGCGGGTACAGACGAAGAAAACCGAGTTCGCCAACACCAGCATGTCATCGATGCAGCTAAGAAAGCCCGTATTCAACGAATTGCTTACACGAGCCGGGCATTGAAAGATCCGTCAACGCTGGTCAACCGATTGATGGAAGGCCACTTTCAGACCGAAGATTACATTAAAGCCAGTGGACTGCCTTATACCCTGTTTCAGAATAGCCTGTATATGGATGCGATCCCCCAGTTTGTAGGAGGGGATGCCGTTTTCGAGCGGGGCATCTATCTGCCAGCTGGACAGGGCAGGGTTGCTCTGGCACTACGAAGCGAGATGGGCGAAGCGATAGCAAATGCCCTAACGAGTACCACAGAAGGTAACGTAACGTATCAGCTCACCGGCAGCAAATCCTACTCGTTTTATGATGTAGCGACTGCTTTGACTGCCTTATCAGGCAAGTCAGTAACGTATACGCCAGCGGAGCTTTCCCCGTTTGAGACGCAACTTATCGGACGCGGGTTAGCTGCTGTCGTAGCCCGGCGAATCACCGGGTTTATAACTGATATTGCCAATGGCCAAGAAGACATCATCCGTCCCGACTTGGAAAGGCTGCTTGGTCGAAAGCCGACGGCACTTAACCAAGGGCTAAACTTATTATATAAGCTGTAACAGGGATTGTCTAGCTTTACGTGGAAAAACCCAGCTATTGAGCTGATTGTTTTATGGCAACTGAACCGCTCCTTAGAATGGATAGCCTATTCGCTTATCATCAATTGGCTGGCCTTCCTAAACCAAGCCACCCGCTCATTAGCGTGGTTCGATTTGAAGACATCAGACCCCGAGCAGGTAATCAACCCAAAAGCATTGTTAACAACTTCTATTCGATTGCACTAAAAAGAAATTTCAGTGGTCGACTTAAATACGGTCAACAGCCCTATGATTTCGACAATGGGGTAATGGTCTTTTTAGCACCCGGTCAAGTGCTAACGGTTGCAGCTGATGAGACCCATGAGCATACGGGCTGGTTATTAATGATTCACGCGGATTTTTTGTGGCATACTCCCCTATCTAAAACGATTCGGCAATATGCCTATTTTGATTATTCGGTTCATGAAGCCCTCTTTTTGTCTGAAAAGGAAGAGTCAGTGATTGAAGGCATTATACAACAGATTCAGCAGGAATATCTAGCTCCCATCGACCAGTTCAGTCAGCCCATCATCATTGCTCAACTCGGTGTGCTACTTAACTATGCCGAGCGGTTTTACCAGCGGCAGTTTCTTACCCGAAAGATCAGCAATCACACCATTCTTGACCGATTTGAGGCCGTACTGGAGGCTTACTTTGTCAGTGATGAATTAGGGAAAACGGGGCTGCCAACAGTCGGCTACATGGCTGAACAACTCAATCTATCACCCACCTATCTGAGCAGCTTACTCAAAACGCTGACGGGCCAAAACACCCAACAGCATATTCATGATAAGCTCATTAACCAAGCTAAACAAATGCTCTCTACTACTAATTTGTCGGTTAGTGAAATTGCGTATAGACTGGGTTTTGAACATCCCCAATCGCTCAGCAAGTTATTTAAGAGAAAGACCAATGCCTCGCCCGCAGCGTTTCGTCATTCATTCAATTAGCCTTTAGCTAGCGTCTGTAAAAAGTGGTCACGTAGCTACCTAGTCCAACGAGTGGGTGCAAGTTGAAGCACCTTCATTCGTACTACCCTGTGGGTTCGCCCTTGATACGCATTGGCGTTGGTGGTTATTCAAAGTAAAACACAACTTGAAACCACGATTTAACCAACGTAGGAAGCCCATAGGACTCATTGGTGGGCTTAGCTGGTTGCTACCTCCCTTTATTACACGACGCTCAATCAACGGCTTGTCAACGCCCAGTCCGCTAAACTTCTTCTGTTTTCGGTAGACTTTGAAGAAATAAGATTGCTTCAGGAAGGGGGCAACTGGGGGCCCATTTAAACCATTGCCATACAAATGCAGCAGGCAGGCAGCGACTGCATTATATGGTGTGCCCACATAGTCCACTTAGTGACAGACACGATCCGCCAAAAGATAACCATTCCCTTGCCACACAGTGCGGAGAAAACCGCCAAGGAAATATAGTCACCAACATTCTCAGAAACCCACTTTGAAGCTGCTTTACTTTGGGCGGTAAGGTAGGCGGGCTCATTTCGCAAAAGGCTATGTCAATACGATTGGGTTCTTTTAACAAATAGACAAAGCATAGCACTATTATAAAATATCTCTTGCCTAAGTGCTACGTTTCACTCAGCCGCCATTACTATGAATCGTTACACTTTTTAATAAGGTTCAGTAATCCTACGCAAAAAGGGACCATTCTTCGTTTAAAAAATAGTCTTATAAATTTAACTGTACTACTGAAAATCAGACGTTGAATTGTAACCGGGTCGCCGGAGTGAATAACAAGTGGAGATTGAGCTGAGGTAAACGGCTGAAATGTAGCGACTATTGTATAAAACGAGCATTTCAGAAATGGCCTTGACAAACCTTACACAACAGTCCTCAGAAAATGGCTAACTAATCCATCCCAAGGGGCTAAAGGCTCGGACTGAGCCTGCTCTGATCAGTACAGCTTAATTCTGGCGGATGCGAGGGGATGGCGGAACAGACTATTCTTTTTTAGCGGCCAGCGTCGATCCGGCCTCAATGACGGCCTGATTCACTGCCCGAATGCGGTCTACGTCCATCTTCTCCACGTAGCGATCGTACGTCAGTAGTCCATTTACTTCGTGTTCAACGTCCGTCGTTTGCGTATAGACGGCCACGCTTAAACCTTTATATCGCATCAGTTGCTCCACCTGATCCAGTAGAAAAATGTATCGGTCCGTCAAGGCCGATGGGGTGGGCTCATAGGCATAGGCGTTGTTTTCAACGGGCCACATATGTCCACGCACGAATAAACCAACGCCCCCAAACTCACCCAGAGAAGCCGCTCGCTGGTTATCCGGTACCGATGCCTTAGAAGGCCCTACATAAATGTGGGTATCCACAAAGTCACCGTTTTTAGGGTCGCCATACGCTTTTTGGTAGGAAGGGTTATTATTAAAGCCCGAATTGCCGTTGACCAATCGGGAAGGGTCAAGCGTTTTGACCCAGTTGGTGATGTTTTTTACGTCGAATGCCCCCCAGTTTTCGTTGAAGGGAACCCAGCAAATAATCGACGGGGAATTGTAATGATCGTCGATGACTGCTTTCAGTTCATTGCGGAAAGCAGCCCGCGTAGTCAGCGTGTCTTCATCGGGATACCAGATCGCAGGCATATCCTGCCAAACCAGCAATCCTAGTTTATCCGCCCAGTAATAGAACCGCTGAGGCTCCGTTTTCATGTGCTTGCGAATCAGGTTGTAACCCGCTTTTTTAGTAAACTCCAAATCCGATTTCAGCGCTTCCTCGGTGGGTGCGGTCAGAATACCGTCGGGCCAATAGCCCTGATCAAGTAAACCCAGTTGCATCACAAACTGACCATTGAGCAGCGGCCGGACGACCCCATCCACTTTGCCCAGGGCGACGTCCCGCATCCCGAAATAGCTCGTTACTTCATCCAACGCGTCGCCACTGGCTGATTTTAGCGTAATTTTTACGTCATAAAGAAAAGGCGAATCCGGCGACCAGGGCTTTGGGTTGGTAATGGGCACGTAAAATGCCGTTCCGGTCTTGCCGTCAGCACTAACCATCGTTTTCTTCCCGTCGAGAACGGTGGCGGTTACGTTTGCTCCCGCACTGGCCTCTACCTCAATCTTCACCCGCTGGCCAGCCAGGTCCGGCAGAAGACGAATCTTTTTGATGTAGGTTTTGCTGACGGGTTCCAGCCATACGGTCTGCCAAATCCCGGAAGTAAAGGTATAGTCCCCCCGTGGCCCATTCTTGCCCGACGGCGTACGCCCGTCGTTGGGGTCATAGGCGGCTACAACGATGCTGTTTTCTCCTTTGTTGAGCAGAGCGGTGATGTCGAAAGAAAAGGCATCGTATCCACCGGCGTGGCTTCCCGCTTTCTGACCGTTCACAAATACGGTTGCGTGGTGATCCACGGCGTCAAAATGAAGAAGAATCTGTTTGCCGGTCCAGGCGGCCGGAAGCGTAACCGTCCGCTGGTACCACATATTGATTTCCTGCTTTCGTTTGATGCCGGATAGAGCCGATTCCGGACAGTAGGGCACCCGAATCGTTTCAGACGTTTGGGAGAAGTTCACTGCTTTAGCCGGATTCAAGGCTGAAGCGACGGCTGGCCCGCCCTGGTAATTCCAGGTGCCGTTCAGACAAAGCCACTGGCTCCGCTGCAACTGGGGTCGGGGGTATTCAGAGAGTGGTATGGGAGCGGATTGGGCCGCTTTGGTCCAGCGAGTTGGCAACTCGACGATCTGGGCCTGAACGTCTTGAAAGTAGAAAACAAAGCGGATTAGCAGCAGCGGAATAGCGACGAAGCAATAGCGTTTTAACATAAGCGGTTTAGAAGAGGGATAGAGATACGTTGCAGCCAAAAGTAGACAGAAAACGCCGAAGGCAGCGAAGGTAGCTGGTGATTGAATCGATACCACGCTGCTGATCCCTTTTCTTGGGCCCGTGACGAGCGTGTCGCTGTAGGTACCCTCACCCTGAAGTGACAAGGCTCTTCGACAGTATAACGGCTAGTGGATGCCCCTACAATCTTCTCCAATTCTATAATTGCTAGGTGGTATCTGTGAGAGAACAAAACCTTCGTAACAGGAAATGATCGACAAGATAATCAGGAAAATTTGGGTTGTGCTGCTAAGCGATCAAGCCTGGACCAGTTGCCAGTAGTGCTCATTAGTCGTCAGCAGATTGTAGTAATCATTTTTGTAATGAACCTCACAGAAATGTACGATAGCAGCGTCTGATACTAACCCGTGCTCCTAGAAATACGTTTATACTTGGCCAAGCAATTAGTCAAAATATGAGCCGATTAATTTTCAAAGGCCTGCTCCTTACCAGGAACAAGCCTTTACTATAGTTGAATCGATTAAAGCTAAGAACTGCGTATCATTTTCGTTCCACTACACCCACTGAACGTCGATTTTTCCCTTCTTTTTTCTGTAGATCATCTCCCAGATCTTCTCTGGCTCGATCAGCAATTTTCTCTAACTCCGCTACAATCTCTGGATGTTGTTCCAGCACATTATACCGTTCGCCGGGATCACGCGTGAGATCATAAAGGGCTTTCGGAAATTCATGGTTCTCGGAAGTGGGGCCCGGCTGACCATCTTTCCCGGGCAAAGAAACTTCATAACTCCGGCCGGGATGGGGAAAAATTAATTTCCAGTTATCCTTCCGCACCGCTTCCAAACTGTTTTTTCGGTAATAATAAAGAAATTCCTGCCGTGGTGTTTTCGTATCATCCCCTTTCAATAAATCAACGAATTCAATCCCATCAATTTTTTCTACCGGAAGTTTAGCTCCCGTTAGTTTGGCGAGTGTGGGTAGAATATCAATCGTCGAAAGCAATTTATTTGAAATACGGCCCGCTGGAATAACTCCAGGCCAACGCATAATTGTTGGCTCGCGTTGTCCGCCTTCAAAGGAAGTGCCTTTTCCTTCTCTGAATCCTCCCGACGAACCGGCATGATCGCCGTAATTCAGCCAGGGACCATTATCACTCGTAAAGACTACCAAGGTATTCTGATCCAGCCCCTGACTTTTCAGCTCCTTCAATATCTCACCCACCGACCAGTCTAACTCCATCAAGACATCCCCAAAAATGCCCTTTTCACTTTTGCCTTTAAATCGTTTCGAAGCAGCCAGGGGCACGTGTGGCAAAGGATGCGGCACGTATAAAAAGAAAGGTTTATTTTTGTTTTTCTTAATGAACCCAACGGCCTTTTCAGTAATCGTAGGCGTGAGTTCACTCACCTCATCCAGATTTCTAATTTCTTTACCGGATGTATTATTCTCGATCCAGTAAAGAGGGGGATATTGGGCCTGTTTCTGCCAGGGATGCAACGGCCACATGTCGTGCGAATAAGGAACACCGTAATACTCGTCAAAGCCCTGTTGCAGAGGCAGAAATTCCTGTTTGCTCCCTAAATGCCATTTGCCAAAAATCCCGGTGGCGTATCCTTTTGCTTTCAGTAATTCGGCAATAGTTTCTTCTTTGGGATTCAAACCCACGAGTGATTCGGGTCCTAAAGCCCCGGAAATTCCAACCCGATTCGGGTAGCATCCCGTAAGCAAGGCGGCTCTCGACGCACTACACACGGCCTGAGCGGCCATGAAGTTGGTAAAGCGGGTTCCTTCCGCCGCCAGCTGATCCAGATTGGGCGTTTTATACCCTAAAGCACCCGTAACGGATAAATCCCCATACCCTAGGTCATCAATAAAAAAGAGAACGATGTTTGGGCTTTTCGAAGCTGATTTCTGTCCCATTGCCGTGAAAGCTACTAATAGTACCCAAA
Organism: Siphonobacter curvatus; assembly: GCF_002943425.1. Taxonomy (NCBI): domain Bacteria; kingdom Pseudomonadati; phylum Bacteroidota; class Cytophagia; order Cytophagales; family Cytophagaceae; genus Siphonobacter; species Siphonobacter curvatus. Next base: position 90,199 of record NZ_PTRA01000009.1, on the reverse strand, counting down.
CCATCGATGGAATAAAAGCGAATCGTTTGATAGTATTCATGTTACCAGCCTGGATTTTGTACTAATGAATTATTTAAATCAATTTCTTTTTGCGGAATGGGCCACAGGTAATGCCGATTTACGTCAAAAACTTTATTTACGGCCACTACCTGAACAGTGGTTAATGAGCCGTTTGCACTGACATAGGTTATTCCATACACCGGGCCTGGGACAACTTTATCAGCAATTTTCCAGCGACGAATATCAAACAATCGTTGTCCTTCAAAGGCCAATTCAACGGCCCTCTCCCGGCGTACAATTTCCCGCAATTCTGCTTGCGAGGTGCTAGTAATGGACGGTTGTTTTACGTCACCTCTTCCGTTTCGAACCGTGTTAATGGCCGTTAATACCTCCGCATCCAGCTGATTGAGTTCAATTTTAGCCTCGGCGTAAGTCAATAAGACCTCCGCATACCGAAGCAAAATAATGTTAATGCCGGAATTGGCAGGGTTCGCATAATCTTCCGTATTAATGTATTTTTTGATGTTAAATCCAGTCGTGGAAGCAATATACGTACTTCCTATTGCGTCGGAAGTTCCACTAGTGGGCTGGGGTTTGAAAACGGCTCCACTGGGTAAAATGTCTCCTTCCAAATACAAGGAATACTTCAGCCGATTATCCCGATTCACATAAGGCTGAGTCGGATTATAGCCACTCTGTGAATCCGTAATACGTTTTCCCGTTGAAGTCTCGTACAAATCGGCTAGCACTTTGGTGGGTACGTAGCTACTTCCTCCATTTTTCTGACTGTAAGGAGCCAGCGTCTGAAACACCGTATTAGGATACGTATCTTTAATAAACTGGTTATCTAACAAAACTTCCCTGTTGTTTTCAGCGGCATAACTGAACAACTTTTCGTAAGATTCATAAAGTCCATATACCCCAAGTTTGATGACCTGATCGGCGGCATTGGCGGCTTTCTGGTAACGTCCGGCCCACAAATTGGCTCTTGCCAAAAGTCCCAGAGCAGCTCCACGGGTTACTCTACCTTTATCGGCAGCGGCGTAAGTAAGGGGTAATAGCGGTGCGGCTTCGCTGAGTTCCTGATCCACAAAATCCCAGATTTGTGAAACGGGCGTTCGAGTTAGGCTTCTTCCCTCTTCAATACTAAGGGGAGTGGTTATTAAGGGAACATCGCCGAATAAACCAGCCAGTTTAATGTATTGATAAGCCCGCAATACTTTTGCCTCTCCTTTAAGTTGATTAATCAGTGCGGTATTCGCCGTAGTTACTTTATCGACGTTTGCCAGAAAGTAGGATGTTGCTCGAATTCCTTTGTAGGCATTGGCCCATTCGGTGTAGATTTTAGAGCTGGTAGCATCGTAAGAACCCAACTCAATGTAAGCCTGTACATCAAAGTTCTGATTCGTGTGGGCAATATCCGTCAAGGCATCCCAACTAATAATGTTGACACCATCCAAATCAGCATAAAGGGCGTTGGCCGCCAGTTTGGCGTCATTTTCGTTGTGCCAGAATAAACTTTCCGAGAGGCGATCATTAGGAAACGTCTCCAATAAATCCCGATCACAGGAAGACAAGGTTACACTCAAAAGAGTGGCCATGTATAACAGAATCCGTTTTGTATAAACTGTTTGTATCATTGCTGTAGCCAGATCAAAAAGTAGTGTTTAAAACTGTAAGTTTAAACCCGTCGTATAAAGGGCCGTTTGCGGATAATAAACCGCTCGCCCCGAAGGCGTTTCGGGATCAAGATTCCATTCGTTCAGCTTGGAAAGCGTGAAGAGGTTCGTCGCCGAAACGTATACCCGAACCTTTTTGAGGGAAATTTTTTCTATGAGTTTTACGGGTAAATTGTAAGCCAGTTGTACGTTCTTCAACCGTAAATAAGAGGCATCCAGTACCAATCGATCCGACGTGGCTACGTTGCGTAAATCAAACTTGACCGGGCGAGGAAAGCGAGCGTTGGGGTTTTCGGGAGTCCAGTAATTATTTGCGTAAATCTCGTGCGTAAAACCCTCTTGATTACCCATTTCTGCCAAAGCTCCAGCTAGGCGAGTATCCACTTTCGCGGCACCTTGGAAAAGAATGGATAACTCAAAATTGCGGTATGAAAAGTCGGTATTGAAGCCAAACGTATAGCGTGGAAAGGAATTTCCAAGGTTGGTCATATCATTGGCGTTAATGATTCCATCGCCATTAAGATCCACATACTTGACATCACCAGGTTTGGTATTGGCTACGTACGTAGCCTTGTAGTCAGTAATTTCCTGCTGACTTTGAAACAATCCGTCCGTTTTATAACCCCAGAGTGTATTAATGGGTAACCCCTTTTTAATGATATACCGGGGGTCAATATCTGAACCTGTGATGTAAGGGCCCGTTCCCTTCAGATCCGTTACCCGATTATCGTTAATGCTTAGGTTAGCCCCAAGATTATACCGGAAACCCGAAGCTTTGGAAGCACCGCGATAAGTGGCACTAAACTCCCATCCTTTATTTTCAACTGATCCCGCATTCTGAGCCGGAGCCGTCAGACCAATGGTTGCCGGAATATCCAGATTAAGAAGAATGTCGTCGGTACGTTTACGATAATAGTCAACGGTAATGTTCAGTCTTCGCTGGAAAAAGGCAGCGTCCAGACCTAAGTCCAGTTGCGTAGTAGACTCCCAACCCAAATCTAAATTAGCCAGTACCGTTTGTCGATAACCCTGCACGGGCAGTCCGCCGAAGTTATACCCACTAGCCGTAAGGGCAGCATAGTAACTATACAGATCAACGGACTGATTACCCGTAATTCCCCACGACCCTCTTACTTTCAAATCATTCACTACCTGGGATAAATTATTCCAGAAATTTTCCTTTGAAATCCGCCATCCTCCTGACATTGAAGGAAAGAAACTATACTGTTTGTCCCCAGTGAATTTAGATGAACCATCGTAACGTCCGTTTATTTCGAAGAGATACTTATTATCGTAATCGTAATTCAACCGACCGAAAAAGGAACGAAGTCCATATACCGCATCTCGGCCATCATTAGTACGAGTACCGTCATTGGCTCCCTGCCCAATGGAACCGATGTCATTGTTATAGAAACGCTCGCGATACGCGGAGAGAAATGTTTGCGTATTGCCAATCTGAGAATAGCCAACCAGGGCTTTAATGTTTTGATTACCAAAGTTTTTGTCGTAGGTCAGTAAACTATTCAGCGTATATTCCCGAAGGTTATTACGTACTTCCGTCAGGCTGTTATTAGCGACGGTCCGGGTAACGTTGGTAAGCTTATCGGTATTCGTATAAGCGTTGGTAAAGTTTTTCTGCTGAGTAAAGAGTCCTCTTCCAGCAATTTGAGTCGAGAAGGTTAATCCTTCCAGAATATCCCAGTCTCCTTTGACGTACCCTGCCAGGTAATCCGTCTTTTGTCGGGATTGTCCTCCAATTTCAATAAACATCAAAGGGTTATTTCCTTGTGAACTCAAGCCATAGGTGCCATCGGCGTACTTGGGAACGGCCCATAGCGTTCCATGAAAAAAGTTATTCAGTGGTGCGTTAGCGTTCGTGGTAGGACTCTGATTGCTACTATAGCGATAATTGACATCGGCACTGATTCGAATTTTAGGCGAAACCATATAATCAGAATTGAGACGAATTTCACCAATCTGATTGTCGAAATTTTTAATAACCCCCTGCTGATCCTGATAACGGATACTAAGCCTGGTTCGTAAAGCATCGTTTCCACCCGCTATCGATAAACTATGGTTTTGCTGAGGAGCGGCCCGTAACAGGATATTAAACCAGTCATTAGCCAAAGGATATTTTTCCCGATCCGTTGCATTAACATAAGCTTGAATAGATTCTTCGTTAAAGCGAGCCGGAAGTAATGAACCAGCATTAGTATAAGCCGCCACCTGAAGACGCATATAATCTTCCAAACCCATCATTTGAGGAATATTAATGGATTTCTGAATGGCATAATATCCATGATAATCCACCTGTACCTTACTGCTTTTAGCTCTTTTGGTAGTAATTAATACGACACCATTGGTAGCTCTGGAACCATAAATAGCCGTTGAAGCCGCGTCTTTGAGTATAGAAACCGTTTCAATATCGTCCGGGTTGATATCACTTAATTGTTGCTCAAGTCCATCTACAATAATTAAGGCATCGTTTTTAACCAGGTCAAAACCACTTGTACTGCTGCTGTTGATATTGAAAGTAGTGATCCCCCGTACCCGAATGGTAGCATTGGATTTACCCGGTGATCCTCCTAGATCATTTACAGTCACTCCCGCCATAAGTCCCTGAAACGACTGCTGTAGACTAGAAACGGGCCTGCGGGTTACTTCTTCTCCAGTAATTTGCGACACTGAATTAGTCAGGCTGTTCCGCTTTTGAACGCCATACCCTACTACTACCACTTCATCGAGCACACTCGGATCGGGCTGCAGGCTAACCTGTATACTGGACTGATTGCGGATGGCTACCTCCTGGGTTTTGTAGCCAACAAAAGAAAAAACGAGTATGCCCTGCTCGGAAGCATTGATCTGAAAGTTACCAGTGGCATCCGTACTAACGCCGGTTTGCGTATTTTTCACCGTCACATTTACGCCAGGTAAGCCTTCGCCTTTTTCATCGGTTACGGTTCCACGAATAATTACCTCGGGACTTTTCGAAACGAATACCTGATTTTTTTCCGTTGGGGTTAAAGCCGGAACCGAAGGCCGCGGTTTGGCTTTAATTAATACATAATTTCCTTCCAGCTTATAGAGCAGGTTATTGGGTTCAAGGATACTTTGAAGGACGAATTTCAGAGGCTGGTTTTTCACCTGCAGGGAAACATTATCTGCCTTTCGGATCACTTCCGCTGAAAACATAAATTTCACCTGAGTCTGGGAAGAGAGCTGATCCAAAAGGGAATTCAGGGCCTGATTACGAGCCGTAATACTAATCTTCTGATCCAGAAGTCCCTGTCCTAGTACAGGATTTGTAAACGTAATGGCATTGGCCATTTCAATGACCATCAGTAAAAGCAAGGTCATTTGAAAGGCCAAACCGTAAGATCGTTGGGTAAACGATAGGGATTTCATACTGTTATTCGTTAAAATAAAGGAGTGTTTGTGAAGGCAGCTGTGCCCTGTCCGTTCATGGTATCGTCCGTTTAGTTTTTACTTCCCTGCTCGCTCAGCGGGGAAGTTTTCAGGGGGTGCTCGCATGGGTAGTTGTAGATTAATCTGAATGACATCCCGGTCCCGTAATGGCATAGAGATTACCGGATTTGTGAAGTTCTGCCCCTAATAGGTTGGTAAGGGCTTTCAGCGTACTGTCCGCCGGCTCATTACCAATTTTTACGTAAATGGTACAGTTTTCCAGCCTGTGATCTAGCTTAATTTCAATGGCGAAGCGACGTTCCAAAGCGGCAGCTACTTCCCGGAAGGGCCTGTTTTTAAAATTCAAAACCCCATTTACCCAGTCGGTTTCGTCGCTTCCTTCTACGGCTCCTTTTTGTAGGGCTCCCGTAGATAGGCTGTAGGTTACTTTTTGTCGGGCCCTTAGCAAAACGCCCTGATTTATCGATTTTTGGAGGTCATTTACCTGTACTTTTCCACGGGTTACCGATATTTGCTGCTCAGCTTCCTGCGGGTAAGAGCGAACGTTGAACTCAGTCCCTAGTACCTTTACATTCAGTTTGGAAGTCTGTACCTGAAAGGGTTGATCAGGCTTTTTGACTACTTTGAAAAGACCTTCACCTTCGAGTTGAACCTGGCGAATAGTTCCTGTGAATCGATTAGGGTAACGCAGCGTACTTCCCGCATTGAGCGTAACCTGGGTTCCATCTGCAAGGGTAAGGGAAGCGATTTGCCCAGGCTTAACGCGTAGTTGCGTATACTCAATCGGGCTTATGGAATCTAAAAGCGTAGCACGGCTGAGATAGGCTACCCAACCAGCACTTATCACCATAACCACACTGGCAACCCGAAGAAAATTCCTTCGTCGATGCAACCGGATCATTTTATTCGGATGATCTCCCTGAATCCTAGTATGAATGCGACTGAATAGTTCTTTACCGAGTTCTTCGTTTATGGGAGAAGGAAGTCGGGAGAGGGAAGGATCATTAAATAGCTCATCATACTTTTCCAGAAATTGGTTTTCTTCTGGAGTAGATTGACCCGCCAGATACCTTTTAATCAGAGCAGTAAAGGATTGTCGATTCATTAACCTTTTAGTCTATATACTAACTAGTAAATGAATCCATGAAATCTCCCACTCTATTGCTAAAAAAAACTAAGACTGTTTATTCCTGGTAAGAGTTAGAAGATACCATTAACGAGTAATATAAGTAAAACAGACAGGATCTCTCGTATAGAATCCAGAGCCTTAATGAGCTGATTTTGAACAGTTTTTTGAGTAATATTCAGCTGTGCAGCAATTTCCTTGGTTGAGAAACCTTCGACATGACGTAAGTCAAACACCTCTTTCCTTTTCTTCGGCATTTGTTCTAGTAATACTTTGAATTTGTGCTCTAATTCCGTATATAATAGAAAATGGTCGGTCGTACTGGAGGAATAATCAAGCAGCGATAAATATTGAAAATAGGTATCGTTTACTTTTTGAAGGGCAATTAAGTTGTATACCTGATAACGAACGGCCATTTGGAGGTAAGCCCTGAGATTTTGAATGTCCAGTTTTTCGCGATTATCCCATAATTTCACAAAGATATCCTGCACGACATCCATCGCTTGATTCTTATCGCCTAATTTCTGAAAGGCTGTTTCGAGTAATAAATTCCAATACGTGTCGTAAATCTCAGTAAAAGCCCCCTCATCGCTTTTGGCTAAAGCGGTCAGCAGATTTTGCTCGTATGTATTTATTGCTGCCAATAGTTCGATTGTTAGAATAGCAAAAGTAATAATCTATTTAATATATAGACTATAGCAACTATAATCTTAGAGCATAGGGCTTAGATTTCTCCCACTGCGGAATCGTATCCAGTAAGTGATAAAAATCAACATGGTTGATGTAAAGCAATTCTGCGGGTTCAGGTGCCCGTATCTATTCTTTGGGAGGTCGATATTACTTATGGAGGAGGCCGCTTATTATATTCATCTGGCTCAAGCTTTGAAGATGCTACTCTTCCCGTCAAGAGCACTTTGCCTATGGGGCGGCTGAATTTCTTCCGTACAGAGTAATCTATTTTACTACTTAGATAGAGGGTTCAAAACTTAAGAAAAGAACCTGTATGACTAACAGTTATATGCAGGGAGCCATGGGAAGGAATATTTTATATCGCTTTTCTATAGTGTTCAAACGGCTATATGCTCAATTATTTGATTCAAAGCTAGCTAGAGTCATAATCAAAAGTATACCCTTCATTGGAAGGTGCATTTTGAAGTGTAACCACTCCTAAAGGTTTATTTGCAAAACGCCATAAACTTATCGTATCCTATAATTTACACAAGTGATGCGTAGATAAAGTCTTGTCAACTACTCATCCAAAACCGACTGCCAAGTTTTCATTGGATGGATCAAGAATTACATACAAGCATACAAAACATTCATGGAGTTATTTCCTTTTTTATACATATATCGAAAAACTATATATATTTGGGTAATTTCTTTATTGAACTCAACAAGCGATGGAATCCTCTAATACAGAATACCTTCGGGGAACGCTCAAAACGATTGTATTAGGCTTACTCGCTGAAAAAGAGCGAATGTACGGCTATGAAATTACGCAGGCGGTTAAGGAACGTACCAGTGGTGAAATCGTACTCACCTTTGGCTCACTCTACCCCCTCTTGTACAAACTCGAACAAGAAGGATTGGTGCAAAACGAATCCGAAGAAGTAGAAGGTCGGCTGCGTAAATATTACGCTTTAACGACTACTGGTCGTCAGACTGCTCGTCAAAAATTACTGGACTTTACCCACTTTACCCACTTGATGAATCGTTTGATGCAGCTACCGCTTTCACTAGCTACTCCACCTACGCCTGACCCTTCCGCGTTATGAGCTCGTTAACCCCACAACAAACGTATTGTTTGCGTCAGCATCTGCATCAGGTAGGTACTCAGGAGCAGTTAATCGACGAATTAGTGGATCATTTGGCCTGCCAGATGGAAGAACATATGAGCCATGGGCTTTCCTTTGAGAAAGCCCTGGACTTCATTCGACTAGAAGCTACGTCGCTATCCGTTCGCCATCTCCAGCAAACCTTAGTTCGTCAAGGGGCTGTAATTCGAACCAGCTTTTGGCAGCATCCGGCCCGGTTTACAAAACGAGAAAAGACGGCCTTCGGCCTCATTCAACCCGTCCGTAATGCGCTGTTGATCGGCGTATTTTTAAGTACCTTTTTGACGGGCTGGTTACTGGCGAGCCGGGGATTCACGATGCCCATTGGCCTAGGTGCTAGCTTGCTATGCCCCTTACTCCTACTACTATCTTTTCAAGGTCTTAGCCCTACTCAAGCCATTCATAACCCACGCTTATTCCAAAATCCAGTTCGTCGAAAAGAGTACGGGCATCAATCTGCTAGTCGTAAACGGCTATTCACTAACGGATAATCCTTCAATAAGGCGAAGTTTCTGGTCATTCCTTTTCACTTAATAGCATTGGTGATAACTGATTCAGCATACCCTTAATATATCTAAAAACTATATATAACTTTTATTTACATATTAACTCAAAACACGTATGCTTTTTCGGCCTATCTTTTTGCTTAGCTTTTGTTTCGTAGCTAACGCTTGGGCTCAACCTGCCCGTAACCCCTCTCCCCCTCTAGCCCCTAAACTGGTAGTAGGTATTGTTGTCGATCAGATGCGAGCCGACTTCCTCTACCGCTACGAGAAAAAATACGGAGCCAGCGGTTTCAAACGACTCATGAAAGGAGGCTTTACCTGTTACAATACTCAGTTTGAGTATGCAATGACGGCCACCGCAGCGGGCCATGCTTCGATTCATTCAGGCTCCGTGCCCGCCATTCATGGGATTGTGGGCAATGATTGGTATGATTCCAGCCAAGCCAAAGGCATGTATTGCGTAGAAGATTCTAGTGCTCGACTGGTAGGTCATCCCAACGCCATACCCGTCCGTTTTTCCCCTCGTAACTTGCTAGTAACCACCCTTGCCGACCAGTTAGCTCTGGCCACCAATTTTCGCTCCAAAGCAATCGGTATTGCCCTGAAGGATCGCAGTGCTATTCTCTCGGCGGGCCATGCAGCCCGGGGAGCCTACTGGTTTGACAGCCGAACCGGCACCTGGGTGACCAGCTCTTTTTATCAGTCTCAACTGCCGGCATGGGTAGAAGCCTTCAATGCCCGCAAGCTGCCGGCGGCGTATAGCCAGCGGGGCTGGAAGACGCTACGACCCGTGGCCGAGTACACAGAGAGTACGGCTGATGACCAACCTTATGAATATAAACTGCCGGGCAAGTCTACCTCTAGTTTTCCTTACGAGATGGCGGGTCCCGCCGGTGCAGTGTTTGAACTCTTAACCTACACCCCCTGGGGTAATACCCTGACCAAGGAAATGGCTTTAGCTGCTTTGAAAGGAGAGAATTTAGGAAAAGGAACCACCACAGATTTTTTGGCCATCAGTTTTTCCACGCCCGACTTGGTCGGTCATTCCTTTGGGCCCACCTCGGTCGAACAGGAAGATATTTTCCTTAGACTAGATCAAGAATTAGCCCACTTACTAAAGTCCCTTGACAGCTGGGTAGGGCCGGATAATTATACGGTGTTTTTAACCGGTGATCATGGCGTGATGGATGTACCCGCTTACTGGCAGGCTCACCACCTGCCGGCGGGGTTGATTGATCCCCGTCAAGTAAGCCAGACTCTTAACCAGTCTCTGCTTGATGCCTTTGGCCCAGGAAACTATATTCAGATGGCCCAGATGAATGATCAGCTCTATTTCAATCATGCCTTGCTGCGAGAGAAAAACGTGTCGGTTTCAGCCGTTCAGCAGGTACTCCAAGAGAGCTTGACGAAGATATCCGGTGTAGCTGATCTCATTAACCTGCGAACTGTGGCTCAGGCTAACCTTCCGGATAGTCAATTGAGCCTGTACAAAAACAGCTACCACCCCCAGCGAAGCGGCGATTTGCAACTAATTTATCAGCCTGGCTGGTTTGTTGGACTACCAATTGGTACTACCCACGGCTCGGCGTATACGTATGACCGACAAGTGCCCTGCATTTTCTACGGAAGAGGTATTCGCCGGGGCGAAACCTGGCGTAGCACTAGTCCGTCTGACATTGCCCCTACTTTATCGGTACTGCTTCGGATGCTACCGCCCAGTGGTACGACGGGTCACCCCATTAGTGAAGCTCTACGACCCTAGACAAGGGACTACTAACGGATACAGTTGAACCCAGTGACTCCATTCTTATGTCGCCATTTTAGCTTGCACGGTTCTTCAGCCTGCTCTTTGGGATTAAAAGGCAGACCGAAGCATCGTGCAAACTGTCGTTTGTTCCTACGCAAGAAGCCAAACAAATAAGAATAAGATAGGAGAAATAATTAGCGTCTTTTACCAATAGGATGGACTAGTTTTTAATACACTTACCAGTAGATCCCCCTCGTAAAAGTCGCCTTCTGCAAGAATATCGACTTTCAACTAGTCTAGAGCTAAGGGAATTAACCAAGTTAGACTAATGTTCTGGCCAATCATAACCCTTAACTCTTCAATCGAGTAATTTTGTAGTTTCTTGTCCCTCAATTTATAGCAGGTTGCCATTAAAGAGGATTCAAATTCAGTTGAGTGAAGTTGTTCTCTCGACTCCAACTCATTTATTGACTTTTCTAAGAAACTGATCATATTTAGAAAGTGCTCGCATCTTCGTTAACTCACATAACCTCACCCTTTAGAAAGTACAATGTCCGACGTTTAGTAGCCTCTACACCCAAGTATTAATCAGACGCTTTGCTTTTATAAGCGTGGATACTTCCCTTTATTCAGAACCAGTTCATTCCGGAGTTCGCTCGCCCAAAAGCAATCCTGATTGTTGACTGTCTGCCTAACGAGCTATGCGGTCATAGGTATTATACTACTACTGTGCTGGGGCCTGTACACCTTGCACTACGGCTGAGAGAAGTTTTTAAGTCGATATTGAGTAGGGGACAGATTTGTTTTTTTACGAAATAGTCTTGAAAAATGAAAGAGTGACTCAAACCCACATTGATACGCCACTTCCGAAATAGATAAATCCGTCTCCAAAAGCAATTGGCTTGCTTTCTCCATCTTCAAATTCAGCTGATATTGTCCGGGTGCTACGTCCATCACTTCCTTGAAGACTTTTCTAAGCCATACGTAGCTGACACTCATCTCCTTCGCTATTGACTCAAAATTAATGGGTCGATTCCAAGCACCCTGGATGTGATACCGCACCTGATGCACAAGTTGCTCCTTCCGGTTGCGACTTACATCCTTTAAAAGAGCGGAAGAGTAAACCAACCCTAACAGTTGAATGACCTGACAGGTAGCAATCTGTTGGTAAGCAATTCCTTCGTATTTAAGCGTATCAATGAGCCTGGTGAATACGTTGATCATCTCCGCTCGAAAGTTAATGTGCATCAGAGGCTGCTGCGGGTCGAAGCATTCTTGACGCATCAGGTATTCGGCGTAGTGCCCCCGGTAACCGACCCAAAACTCTTCCCAACCCGTATCTGGCGAGGGCCTGAATCGGTGCCATAGGCCGGGATACAAGAGAAGCGCCATCCCTCCCTCAACCAATGTAGGCGGAATGAGTTGAGACTCAAATACCCCCTGCCCATTGGCAATGTATACCAGTTGAAATTCATTTAGGGTTCTGCCCTCCGCCCAGTCGAAGTAGTATTGGTTGGGGTGATTGGGGTCAGGATAATTCTTTTGAGCCTGATGCACATTATGCCCCACCGTCAGAATATCGACGCCCCAACTGGGGGTTTGCGTCGATAGACTTTCTAATTGCTCATCATCAAAGTATTTCCGGTAGCTAGCCATATCAAAAATGTTAAACAATCAATCAAAATTACTATTGAAACGCCCCTTGGCAGAGTATTATTTTTGTACGAAAATATACAATTAAAAATTACAAAAACTCAATTAATAGAACTTTACTGCCTATTGACTCACCGAATTTATTAATAAATACCAGTCCATATTTATCTTTTATGATACCCATTTTTATTCAATGAATCAGTCTCTGACGAGAGATCGAGCATAGGTAATAAGGATTCATCTACTTATCTCTAACCAAACATGCGTAAAGTTTATCTGATCGTTACCACGAATGTATTCCTGATGATGACCCATTCGTTTGGTCAATCAAGTTCAACAGGATTCGTCACAACATCCTACCTGGCAAGTAGCCCAACTTTAACCCGAAGGGTTGATCTTGCTCTGCCTCAACCCGGTGTATCAGCTACTGATATAGTCGTCAGTGGAAAAATAACCGATGAAAAAGGAGCCGAATTGACTGGCGTAAGCGTGGTCTTGAAGGGTTCAACCCAAGGTACCACTACTGATGCTACCGGGCAATTTCGCATCACCGTACCTAACTCATCGGCGGTGCTCGTATTGAGTTTCATCGGCTACATCAGCCAGGAAATTGTAGTGGGCAACCAGACTTCACTCACCGTTGCTCTATTACCAGAGAATCAGATCCTGAATGAAGTGGTGGTGGTAGGCTACGGCTCGCAGCGAAAACAGGATATAACCTCGGCCGTATCAGTCATTAATATGCGTGACCTGGGGGAGCAGCCTGCCAACAACCCGAACCAAATTCTGCAGGGCAGGGCACCGGGCGTTGCTGTTAAGCAGACCAGTGGTACGCCCGGTGGGGAGTTCCAGGTGCGGGTCAGAGGAATTGGCTCACTAGGGGCCGGCAGTGATCCAGTCTACGTAGTTGACGGATTTGTCGTAGGCACGTCAGTGGGACAGAATTTAAATCCCAACGATATTGAAAGCGTCTCGGTATTAAAAGATGCCGCTTCTACGGCTATTTATGGGGCCCGAGGGTCTAACGGCGTGGTGCTCATTACCACCAAACAGGCCAAAGACGGAAAAGTAAACGTCAATTTGGCCCTCGACCACGGCATTCAGACCGTCCCCAGGTCAAGACGAACGGCGATGATGAACGGAGTTGAGTTCGCCCAGTTCAAAAAAGATGTTTTCATGGATCAGATTCGCATCATTCAGAAGCGTGAACCCTCGCAGAGCGAAGTGCCCATCGGCTATCGGTTTCCCGAACAGACCAAATATTCGACCAACTGGTTTGATTTGATCATGCACGATAACGCACCGTATTCTGATGTGAACCTGGCCATTTCTTCGGGAGCTGGCCCCATCAAAACCCTAGTATCAGGGGGCTATTACAAAGAAGATGGGGTTGTCAAGAATACCAATTATGATCGGTTTTCTTTACGGACCAACCTGAGCGGGCAGGTCAATAAATGGCTCAACTTTGGTTTAAACATTAACGGCTCCTATACTCGCCAGACCCTGGCTAACACCGTTGGGCGGTTGGGCATTGTTGGTAGTGCTTTAGTGATGGACCCCCGCGCAACGCCTTATAATGCCGATGGCTCGCTGGTTCCGTACATCAATGGAGTAGATGGCGTTTTTGGGTTTCCTAACCCACTCTACGTTCTCGAGAACGTGCAGCGACGACGGAACATTGCTGATCTATTGACCAATGGGTTCATTGAACTTTCATTTTTAAAGTATTTTAAGTTCAAAACGTCCGCCAATATCAAGCTAAACAATAATACTTTCAAGGAATACGTCCCCTCTACTATCGGTTTGAATCTGGCCTCGGGTTCATCGGGGGCACCACCCCAAAATGCCACAGAAACTGACCAGACGGAAGAGCTGACCAATTATTCACTCGATCAGTTACTTACGTTTAAACCACAGTTGCCGATAAACCATACCCTTGACGCACTGGTGGGTTACACCGCACAGCAGGAACGAGTACGTGGCTTTACGGGCACTGGCAATACGTTTCCCGATGATTTAGTGCCGTTTTTGGGATCGGCCTCGATTCGGTCGGCTAACTCCTATGAATTCGGATGGTCGCTACTGGCCTTTCTGGGCCGGGTTAATTATTCCTACAAAGATAAATACCTGATTTCGGCGACGTTCCGCAGAGAAGGCAGCTCGCGTTTCGGAGCCAACAGCAAGTACGGGAACTTCCCGGCAGCTTCCATCGGCTGGCGGCTGACCGAAGAAGGCTTTATGCCGAAAAAGGCATGGCTTTCTGACCTTAAACTTCGGGCCAGCTGGGGGGTAACGGGCAATAATGCCATTGGCAATTACCCAAGTCTGGCCTTCTTAGGGGCTAACAACTATATCCTGGGCAATGCCTTTGCTGCTGGCAAAAATGTCAGCTCGTTTGCCAATCAGAATTTGAAATGGGAAAAATCGAACCAGGTCGATATAGGCATGGATCTGGCCCTGTTCAACAGCAAGATGATTTTCAACGTCGAGTACTACAAAAAGATTACTAATGATATGCTGTTGCCAGTTTCGATCCCTTCGGTTTCTGGCTTTACTACTAGTTTAGCTAACATTGGTAAAGTAGAAAACCATGGCTTTGAAGTAGGAGCTGAATATCGCACGACCATTGGTTCGTTCAATTTTCGGACTAACGCCAACATCAGTTTCAACCGAAACAAGATTCTGGCCATTAAAGGGACCAACGACGCACTGTATTACGGCGAATTCTACAGTGGCTATAATGTTCAGAAAGTAGGACGCCCGGTTGGAATGATCTATGGGTACCAGAAAATAGGCATTTTCAATACCCAGGCCGAAATTGATGCGGCTCCTAAACAGGATGGTGCCATTCCCGGGGCGATGAGGTTTGCCGATACGAACGGTGACGGCGTCATCACCTACGATACCAAAGACATGGTCGAAATCGGCAATCCCAATCCGGCTTATACCTGGGCCTGGACTCTGGCGGGTGATTATAAGAAATTCGACTTTAATATCTTGTTTCTGGGTGCTCAGGATTTTGATATCTACCGCAACATTGAGTCATCGACCATGAATATGGACGGCGTCTTTAACGTGCAGAGGAAGGCAAAGGATCGGTGGCGTTCCCCCGAGAATCCAGGACCCAACCCATCGGATGTGCATTCACAGGGAGGCACCAGTTACTTTAAATGGTCACGCGAGAGCAGCAACCGATACGTCTACGATGCCAGCTATGTCTGGGTCAAAACCATTACCATTGGCTACAATTTACCCAAGTTCAAATCAATTTTGAGTAGTGCCCGGATTTTCGTTACCGGCAATAACTTATTCCTCTTCACAAAATATCCAGGCAGTAATCCCGACGTAAGTACCCGCAGTACAACCGAGCCGAGTATTGATGACGAGGCCTATCCCGTCCCCAGAACAATTGCTACTGGCATCAAGCTAAACTTTTAATCGCCATGAAAAAGAACCTTTTTTTTATAGCCCTGTTGCTGAGCCTGAGTCAATTCTCGTGTAAGGAAGATTTTCTGGTTACAACAGATCCAACCCGGATTGGTACCGAGGTCTTTTATAAAAACGAAACGCAATTTCGCCAGGCTGTGAACGGCGTGTATGGGCAATTACAGACCATCACAAATTCAGCCTACGTCTTTGGGGAATTGCCTTCTGATAATACAACCGTCGATCTCAATCCGCTGGATCGGGGGGATGCGGTGCGTTGGGAAGCCTTCGAATTCTCGACCGTAAATGCCGGTAATACAGACATTTCCAGTCTTTGGAGACAGTACTACTCTGCCTTGTATAACATCAACTATACGCTCGAGAAATTAAGCATCAGTGGGCTCGATGCGACTGCAAAAGCACCAATCGAAGGGCAGTTGAAGTTCCTGCGTGCCTACTTTTATTTTCATCTGGTTCAGTACTTTGGCGATCTTGTCCTTGTCACCTCGACGTTAGGCAATCCTGACCAAGCCTTTGATCTGGTACGCTCACCGCAGGCGCAGGTCTGGGTGCAGATTGAAATAGACCTCACAGATGCGGTTGCGAGCTTACCAGCAACCTATCCGGCGACTCAGGTGGGCAGTGCCACCAAGGGTGCTGCTTTGGCTTTGCTGGGTAAAGTGTACCTGACGCAGAAAAAATACAGTGAGGCCGTATCAACCCTGAAGCAGGTGACAGGATACACACTGAACCCTGTTTACGCGGATAATTTCAACCCAGCTAAAAAGAACGGACCCGAATCCATCTTTGAAGTTCAATACCAGGGCGGCAACGATCTGGGTGAGTGGAGCAGTTTTGCGTATGTGTTTGCCCCCCGAGCGTCGGCTGCCGCGATCACCGGCTTTGCCAGCACCCCGCCTGGCGGGCGAAATATACCGACCAACGACCTGATTGCTGCGTATGAACCCGGCGATCTACGGAAGGATGCCTCGCTAAAAACGAGTTACACCCTAAACGGTACGGTCGTCAATATTCCCTACATTATTAAATACACGCATCCTCATACCATTAGCGGACGAACCGACGACAACTGGCCGGTGCTTCGGTACGCCGACGTACTGCTGATGCTGGCTGAAGCCCTGAACGAGCAATTCGGCCCTACTCCGGAAGCGTACGGGTACCTGAATCAGGTGCGGACACGGGCGGGCCTGAAGGAAGTGTCCGGTCTTGACAAAGCCGCCTTTAAAATGTCAGTCCTGAAGGAGCGACGTGTCGAACTGGCCTTCGAAAATCATCGCTGGTTTGATCTGAAGCGAACCATGACCCCGGCGGAACTAGCCGCGTTCATGAATACCTATGGGGCTAAAGAAAGGGCGAATCCGACTGTTTCTAGAGGGGGCATTTCCTTCACCGCTCAGGATTACGTGTACAGCGATTATGAGTACTATCTACCCATCCCAGCTTCTGAGATTCTTATCAACAGTAAATTGACCCAAAATGCTGGGTACTAATGAAGTAGAATTATAAAATGTACGTTTGCTTAAGGAACATGAAATCATCCCGACGAGTACTCTGCCAAATTTTATTTCTCTTTGTGTTTGCACAGTTTACTAGCCAACGTGTAACCGCTCAATCCGGCTCCCCCGTTTCTCTTCAAAATTTTACGGAAACGGGTAAACAAGTGACCCGCTTCGACGCTATAGGCGATGCTATTGACGCTCATGATGGTGAGATTGCGTATTTCGACGGGGTATATTACCTGTACGGTACGAGCTACGACTGCGGCTTTGAGTGGCAGAACAAGCAGGCACCGTTCTGCGGATTCAAGGTATATACCTCACCTGACCTGATGAACTGGACGGACCGGGGGTATTTATTCGATGCCCAAACGCCGGTATGGCAATCTCGCTGCAACGGCAGTACGTACGGGTGCTTTCGCCCCCACGTGATTTACAACCAGCAGACCAAGACATACGTGTTGTGGATTAATGTATACGACAACCGGGTTGGCTTTCGGGTGTTCACCAGTTCGGCTCCCACTGGCCCTTTTACCGAAGTAGCCGAACCGACGCTGGCTATTAACAGCACATCGCCTGTGGCGGGGCTGAATAACGGCGACCACGACACGTTCGTGGATGAAGACGGCACGGCTTATCTGGCCTACACCGACTGGCGGGCTAAGGGTGCCATCGTCATCGAGCAGCTGACGGCTGACTACTTATCGGGAACGGGCCGGCACGTCAATGCCGTAACGAAAGAAAAGACGGAAGCACCGGGTCTTTTTAAGCGAAAGGGTCTGTATTACATTACGTATTCCGACCCCAATTGCGGGTATTGCTCGGGGACTGGTACAGCCTACCGTACTGCCCAATTCCCCCTTGGGCCCTGGTCGGAAGGGCGTCGGATCAGTGACAACTCCTGCGGTGGACAACCCTCCTTCGTGTCTACTATTAAGCTGGCGAGTGATTCGCTGTTCCTGTACGGAAGTGATTTATGGAACAATGGTGCCCGTAATGAAGCACTTGCCAATTATTACTGGACGCCGTTGGAATTTAATACGGACGGGTCAATTAAACCGATTGACTGTTCAAAAACCCCTGTAATGAATATCCGTAAAGGCCGCACTTCTAAACCGTCATCTACTTCCGAGCCCCTGTACTCAATTCGTTGCTCCGTAACGGGTACGCATTCGGAACGCCAGGTGTTCCGGGCATCGCAAACGGGCTTACTGACAAGCGTGTCGATTACGGCTTATAAGAAAGACAATCCGAACGCCCCGCTTCAGCTTACCTTGTATGCATCGGAAGACTCTGCTACAGCAGCTACACCGTTGTACCAGAGTAGTTTGTCGGCAACTATGCTTAGCTGGTCCCCCAAGAACAGAGTAGTTCATCCGAATGTACGGGTACAGGCTGGCATGCCGTATACGCTACAGATAAGTTCAACAACATCGGAGGGTTGCTACGGCCTGGCCTATACCGAGGGACCAGCCGTAAGGCGTGGACAGAGAAAACCTATAAATACGTCCATTCAAAATCAGTCGATCCGCTTTCGCACGACTATCCAGAAAACGAAATAGCCTGGCGAAGGGGTGAGTAGACCTGCAAATCAACCGGGCTTACTTTTTTAGCTGAACGTTCCCTTGTTGGGACGAGCAAGTCACCTTACCTTACTACTTATGACTACCCATTCATTCGTTGCTTCTTCACCACATCATCGCTTGACTACCAACTATGATACGCTAAAAATAGGGCTATTTGGTGTAGGGCTCGATACGTACTGGCCTCAGTTCGACGGACTGCAGTCACGTTTACTGAGTTACGTGCAGGTAGTAGCCGATCAGTTACAGCGTCCCTTCACTGAGGTAATTAATTTAGGGTTGATCGATACGCCTGATAAAGCTACGCAGGCTGGTCATCAGTTTCGGCAGCAGGACGTTGATATCCTCTTTATTTACGTAACCACGTATGCCCTATCGGCTACCGTTTTGCCCGTGGTTCAACGCACAAAAGTGCCCGTTATTTTGCTCAATCTTTCGCCTGAAGCCGCTATCGATTATACGTCTTTTAATCAGCTCAAAGACCGTGCACGCATGACGGGCGAATGGCTGGCGTATTGTTCGGCCTGTCCCGTTCCCGAAATTGCCAACGTATTCCGGCGGGCCGGTATTTCATTTCAGCAGATCACGGGCATGCTTCATAATGACCCGAGCTGCTGGAATCAGATTACTGAATGGATCGAAGCCGCCTATGTGGCTAAAGTCATGGCACACAATCGACTGGGCTTGATTGGTAATTATTACAGTGGGATGCTGGATATTTATTCAGACCCAACCCTCCAGCTCATTACCTTCGGCGGTCAAATGATCATTCTGGAAGTTGATGAACTTTCTGAGCTGAAGCATCAGGTAACGGCTGAAGCCATTCAGCAACGTATTGCCTTATTCAATCAGGTGTTTGCGATACAGGCCGACTGTCCAATCACGGAACTTGAGCGGGCGGCCCGCACGTCGGTAGCCCTGGATCAATTGGTGGACAAATACGGACTTGGATCGATAGCTTATTACCACAAAGGGACGGGTAACCCCGCCAACGCGGATACGATGAGTTCGATCATTTTGGGTACTTCGCTGCTGACCGGGCGAGGGGTGCCGGTAGCGGGCGAATACGAGATCAAAAACGCTCAGGCCATGAAAATTCTGGACACCTTCGGAGCCGGGGGCTCCTTCACCGAATACTACGCAATGGACTATACCGATGATGTGGTACTGATGGGTCATGACGGACCGGGCCACGTGGGCATCGCTGAAGGCAAGACTAAAGTACGCCCCTTACAGGTGTACCACGGTAAAGTGGGCTCTGGTTTATCCGTAGAGATGTCCGTCAAAAATGGCCCCGTTACATTGTTGTCCGTGGTTGAAAATGGGCAGGGGGAACTGTTTTTGCTGGTAGCAGAAGGTGAATCGGTGCCGGGTCCTATTCTGGAAATTGGTAATACGAACAGCCGGTATCGATTCCCAATGGGTGCCAGGCAGTTTGTCACAGACTGGAATAGCTACGGACCTGCTCATCATTGTGCGGTCGGCGTGGGCCATATCGCGTCAAAAATCAAAAAGCTAGGTCAGTTACTGCAGATCAAAACCATTCAGGTTAGCCTCTGATAAATAGTCTCGTTCATTTGGCCCGTCGCAAGTAAGCATCTTTTTATTACGGGTCTATTACGTTGCAGGTGTACACTTCCGCAAGTCAGTAATACGTTGAGACTGAATTGGTATTTATTCGTTTAACAATGAAGCGGAGAAAGGATTCGTAGACGTTAACGACCTGCACTATACGATCGAAAAATAGTTGATATTCCGATACTTTTGCCATAGTTGGTTTTTAGCGAAGTGTCACCAGCAATGGCAGAAACGATTCTAAACTGAACATGACTAGTTTGATTAAAGATTCATTAAGCTTAGGACTTGTAACAAGAATCTTTGATCAAGCTAGTCAGAAATCTTTGTGGAACGCCGCTTATTGATTGGTCAGTACCAGTTTGCCAAACACCTCTCCTAAGTCGAGCTGACGATGAGCTTCTGCCGCTTCAGCTAATGCATAGGTTTGCTGTACCACGGCTTTAAGCTTATTCTGCATCACCAGCGTAAAGGCATCTGTTAAGGCCTCCTCTAACACGTGAGTCGGGTAGGAATCTAAACTCAAAAATGATACGGATGGAGACTGGGAATAGATTTGCAATAGGCTCATGCCCCAATCCATGGGCGGTAACCCTGCAGCCATGCCTATCAGCACGTAATGTCCATTCGGACGAAGTTTATTTAGGAAAAGAGTGGTCTCTGGCCCCGCCACTGGATCAATAATCCCATCATAGTATTCAGTTCTGGCAACGGCCTCTGACCGATCCAGTACGTTAATCGGACCGTACGCTTGTAATTGCGTTCGGCGTACTTCCGAGGAAGTAACAGCGGTTACCACAGCTCCGGCCTGCAAGGCTAATTGAACCGCCATTACGCCAATCCCACCTCCAGCTCCACGCACCAGTAGATGTTGTCCCGGTTGAAGATTAGCCCTGTGAAGAGCGAGAGTGGCTACCAGGGCATTGATCCCCAGGCCTACGGCTTGTACGGCCGTTATGGAGTCGGGTAATGGAATCAGATCTGTAGTAGCTACGGCTACTTCCTGAGCGTATCCACCCATTCGTATTAACGCATACACTCGTTGCCCCAGCCAGGCTTCATCGACACCATCACCCAAAGATATTACCTGCCCTGCTACCTCGCCGCCAGGCACTAAATCCGCTTGTCTTAGGCCTGGGTACATTCCGCGTCGTACTAAACTATCCACCAGCCCAACCCCACTTGCTTCTACTTTAACAACCACCTGACCTGGATGAGCAACGGCGGGCAATACCTCAGTCAGTACTAATTGTTCGGGCCCTCCGAACGCGTTGATGCGAACCACTTTCATACATTTAAATCCATTAGATTAACGGCACAAAAATAAGTTCTATCCCGCCAGTGCTATTTGCCTGATCGAGTCATATGTACTTTTCTAAAAATGTCAGGAAGGACAAAAGACCTGCGAGGGAGACTGGTGAAATTGTTTCTTAAAGGCTCTGCTAAAATGGGGCAAATCTTCAAAACCGACCTGCCAGTACAGCTCGGCTGGCCGTACTTGTCCCGTCTGTAGTAAATGGTAGGCATGATCCAAACGCTGTTTCATGAGCCAGCGGTGAGGGGATTGTCCGAACAAGAAGCGAAACTCTCGATTGAAGGTAGATAAACTTCGGCCTGACTGCCGGGCCAATTCAGCCAGAGGCAGGTTATACAGAAACATCCGGTGCATGAACTCACTTAAATCCGTTCGTTGAGTAACCGCATATTCATGGAGGAGAAACTGTAAGTTGGGCTCCATTTGAATCAAGGCAAATAAAGCTTCCTGGGTTTTCAAATCTATTAATGTTCTACTTAAGGATTGGTTTTGGTCTACATACGTTTGGATAGACTGCATAAATCCATCGAGTAGAGCAGTCGCTGGCAGATCCACGTAAGGGGAAGAAACGGAGGCCACTTTAGAAGAGGGCTTGGCAAATCGATGAATGAATTCATCCTGCAAGATGAAACCATATACTACGGGATAAGCTTCGGATGGGCCAACGCTTGCCACCGTGCGGGCGGGAGTAAATTTTCGAAGTAAACCATATTCTCCCGCCCTGATTACATGGATTTGCTTATGTATGTCAAGCTGCATTTCTCCCTGAACCACGTGTAAAAGGACCGTAGCGGGCTCAAATAGCCTGGTTTCATGGGGCATTCTTCCAGTACAGGAAAGAGCAAATAGACGGCTGTCATAACGGAGCACCTGAATAATCGAGTGATTGTAACGCTGACTTTGGTTTAGCCAGTCAGGATTTTCAGAGCTTGAATCGAGAGTAGTTAAAGGGAGATCAAGCATACAGAGTCATTACACCTATCAACGTTAGTACGACATTTATACAACCGAGGTAGCGAGTTAAACATCCTATTTACCAAAACATCAGAATAACTTTTTTAAATTGAGAATCACAACAGGCTTACTAGTAGTAGGAGTCCATTACATAAGCCGGAACTTAGAGACAAGACTGTGATTTATCTTGGAACGATCCGCTTTTATAGCGTAAAGTTCTAATCCTTTAGGACAATCGCTGATAATCATAGGACAAATATGCCTTGCAACGCGATAAGTTACTATGTTAAAATCAATAATAGGTCACTTTCCTAAAATTGAACTTGATTACAGAACTTTTATTTTCATATACCTACTCAAGCAGTTCAACCACTCGTTGCGTCTGCACCCTTTGAAAGCTTCCGCCATTACGGGTAATAAAACCATGGGCATTGAGATAACGGGCAATTTCAGCCCAGCTGTAGCCAAAGCCCTGAAGTTTCTTGGCGAAAGCTTGGGCATTGAGCTGACTATGCAGCGTTCCTTTGCGTTTAGCCTGCTCCGTTACCTTAGCGGGAGTACCCAGAGTAAACCCCCGTTTCTTTTTCTCAGCGAGGACTTTCCTGGTTTCGATCCGCGATTAGATCTCGCTCGTATTGAGACCTTGTAGCCAAGATGCCAATCGTTAGCGAATTAGCTTCCAGCATATCACAGCAGAGGAAGTTTACTCCGGAATGGCGAAGGGTAAAGACAAAGGCGACATTCCGAGTCAGCCGATCCAGTTTCGTAATGAGCAAAGTCGCCCCATGTGTTTTTTAAGAAGTAATGGCGGCTTGAAGCTGGAGGCGGTCATTCTTCTTGCCCGATTCGATATCGGGACCTAAATCCAGGCAATTACGTGATTGTCTTCCACGATCTTAATGCTTATTTTACTTTTCAGATCATTCAAGGTTGCCTAAGAATATATGATTTTTAATAAAAGAAATCTTTAACGTATAAGCAGTATCTGATCCAAAAGCCAGTGTTTATTCAACTTACTTATATTAACTTTTAGAAGGATAACCCAAGAGCATAACTAGCTACCTGATTTAGGATAGCAAAGTGTAGCATTTATATTTTAATCACTTTGATCCTATTAGTGCAGGCTAAAACAGACCATTTTTAATTTGAGATTGCTCAGTGTTTACTTGTAGTAACGTCCCAGTGTTCGACAATTCTTCCAACCCTATCAAAATATTCGCTTAGACATGATACCAGAACAATGCTGGTAATAAGACAAACCATTATCTAGTCGCCATTCGATTTTGACCTTCGTCAAGGTTTGATCATCTGATAGAGATCCGCTCTAATCCGCTCACGCCTGGCTCACGGCACATCAGCAGCGTTTACCAGTACGGCATCTGGTTCATAGAAACCCAACATAACTTCCACATCCGTTGCATTAAAGAGAGATAAGAGAGCCGGGACAATACCTTCTGGGGTGGTAGCGAGCGGGTATTTTTCGGCACTGCTCGACCGGGTGGTCTTCATGGGTTCGATACTTTGCTTTTTCATACTTTACTTGCGTTTGTTTTCTGGATGCAAAGCAAGGGTAGCTTAACCATCGAATTATTCTACACTTGCGTGCAAAAGGTGGACCAATCAACTCAAATCGCACATCCGTCGATATGGGTCAACCACGTAATCGTCTTATTATCCAATGAAGCGACTTTCCGGCTTAACAACGCACCTAGAAGATCAGTCTATCCTGGAAACAGAGCGGCAACTCCTGCTGGATCTGGGAAACGATATCACGCGGATACGGGATAAGAATGACCTTATTGTACTATTTTCCAAGCGGATTAAGTCATTATTCTATTTTACGCACACCATCATCACGCTGATTGATCGAAAGGATGAAACCTATATACCTTTCCTGCTCGATCATCAGGCTTCAGCCATTAAAGACCATCCTGCATACGCAACTATGGTCGGCTCCCGCTTTACCCTTAGCGAACCCTTTATTCAAACGGTGCTTGCGGCGAAGGAGCCGGTTGATTTTCGTCTGGACGAAGTCATGCAGGCCCCGCAGAGTCCGGCATTCTTGCGGGTGAACTTTGAGAAAGGCATCCGGCATGTACTCATGACTACGCTGCGGATTGAGGACCGGCCGATAGGCTTCATCCATATTTATACGGATTGCGACCAACCGTTTTCCAAGGACTTTCAAGCAGTCATTGAGCGAATTAGCCCGCAGTTATCGAGTGCCGTTGCCAACATTATCAAGAATGAAGAAATACTCAAAAAGGAAAGTGAAAAATCGTTCTTACTGGATTTTAGCAACGCAATCACGGCTGTCCGCACGCAGGAAGAGCTGGCTGTAGTCGTCAAAACAGCATTACGAAAGCTAAATCCTGACGGAGGATACGTCATCCGCAAAATCAATCCAGACGGAATCACGATGTCGGCGTACTTACACGATACCGGGTCTTCCACCTTTGATAAAGCCTTATTAGAACGGGTTCTTGCCGAGAAATATCCCATCAACGATGGACTTCAAAACCGTGTTCTCGACAGTTTTATTCCCCTGCTCTTTACGGTTGAACGCGAACTTGACAGGGGATATTCGCTTTCGTACCTGGATCTTTGGAAAAACATGGGATTTAAAACCATGGTAGGCCTGGCTCTACGCAATGGGAATACCAATATTGGCTTACTATGGCTCAGTATCGATGAAATTAACATTCCCATTTTGCAGGGTCTTTGCTCACAGGTCGCCATTGCCATGGGTAACATCATGGCTAATGAGGACATTCTACGCAGGCAGGCTGAACAAGCCTTAATGCTTGCTTTCTCCAATGAGCTTACCGGCGTTAAAACCAAAGCAGATTTGGATTATGTTACCTCTCAAACCTTGCAAAGCCTGTTTAATACCCGGATCGCCGTCCTTTACCTCTTAGCTGAGGATCAAGTTACCCTCCGGCCCTTCCTGTTTGATAAGCAGTTTTTTGACGAACAGGAAATGCAGGAGCGGATTGATTTTTATTCCCTTAAGGTCAGCGAAACGCACGTTAAGCAAGTGTTTGAAAGCACCCAGCCGCTGTTGCTTGAGATCGACGAGCATGTCGAAGCAAAATGCCTTAAACTATCCATACAACGCGAACAACGTAAGTATAAGAATGTATATGCGGCAGCATTACGGCTTGGTGAACAAGACTTAGGCATGCTGTGGATGCTTGGTGAACAAATCAACGGACCGCTTCTAGAGGCCATTTGTGCACAGATTTCCACCGCAGTTTCCAATGTACTAGCGGGCGAGCAGATTCTGCATTTGAAGAAACAGCTAGAAGATGAAAACGATTACCTCAAAGAGCAATTACGGACAAATTTCGACGAAATCGTCGGAAGTGGGCAGGCCATGCAGGAAGTGTACCGGCTTATTTCCCTGGTAGCTCCAAGTAATACGACGGTGCTGTTGCTAGGTGAAACCGGCACGGGTAAAGAACTGATTGCTAAAGCTATTCACAACGCATCAAGTCGTAAAGGTAAATTGATGATTAAAGTCAATTGTGCTGCCCTACCCCCAAACCTAGTTGAAAGTGAGCTGTTTGGCCATGAGCGTGGAGCCTTCACGGGTGCCGTCGAGCGACGGATTGGGAAGTTCGAATTAGCCCATAACAGTACCATTTTCCTGGATGAAATCGGCGAAATGCCGCTGGAGACCCAGGTCAAGTTACTCCGCGTTTTACAGGAAAAAGAAATGGAACGGGTGGGTGGTAAAGCGACGATTAAACTCAACGTACGGGTCATTGCAGCCACCAACCGCAATCTGGAAGCCGAAGTAAAAGCAGGCCGGTTTCGCTCGGATTTATATTACCGGTTAAATGTATTTCCTATTCACCTTCCAGCTCTGCGTGATCGGGTCGAAGACATGAAGAGCCTTGCCGATTTTTTTCTTTCTAAGTACAGTAAAAATGTGGGCAAGAAACCCATTAAACTTTCGGAAAATGCATTGCGGCAATTGCAAGCGTATTTATGGCCGGGAAACGTGCGGGAGCTGGAACACCTTATGGAACGAAGTGTATTACTTAACCCCGATCATCTGATACGCCAGTTTTTCCTGCCCAGTATAAGCGAGAATACGGCGGAAACCCCGGCCTTAGGATCGGACCTTTCGCTCGAAGAAGTCGAACGGACGTACATCATCCAGGTTTTACGCCGCTGCCAGGGAAAAATCTCAGGCATTGGCGGAGCGGCTGAAATTCTCGGTATACCCGGCAATACCGTTCATTCAAAAATGAAAAAGCTCCGCATTACGAAGGCCGACTACTTTGGCCATTAACTAGCTAACCAGTACCAGGAAAACATACTTTTCCCTGAATAGGATGATAGGCTTCGTGTTTTCACTGTATATAGTGAAAATGAAGAAAGACTTATTTTTATAAATAACTGTTAATTAAATGGTTATTATCATGGCATTGAAATAGCAGGTATAGTACCATTCATACGATATTTCAACATAACTATTTAAAATCATGAAAATTGTAATCATTGGTGGTACTGGACTGATTGGATCAAATGTCGCTAGTAAACTTCGTCAACTTGGCCATACCGTAATTGCCGCTTCTCCTTCCACCGGCATTGATGCGATTACGGGCGAAGGGCTTTCTCAGGCATTGGAAAAGGCTGAAGTAGTCATTGACCTTTCTAATTCCGCTTCTCCGGAAGCAGATACGGCCCTTCATTTCTTTCAAACGGCAGGCCGCAACCTGGCAGCCGCGGAAAAAACAGCTGGTGTCAAACACCATTTGGTGTTATCGATAGTAGGCACAGACCGGGCACCTCACATTGGCTATCTGCAGGCTAAGAAAAATCAGGAGGACATTATCAAGGAATCAGGCATCCCCTTTACTATCATTCGTGCGACGCAATTTCATGAACATATTACTACACTCATCGCCGTGCAATCTCAAGGCGATCAGGTTCATGTTTCCACGCTTGATTACCAACCCATCGCCGCAGAAGACGTGGCCACATTGATAACTCAACTCTCCTTGGAAGCTCCTAAAAATGGTACAGTTGAAATCGCAGGACCTGATCGGGCACCCATGAATGATTTTGTAACCAAATACTTAGCCATTAAAGGAGAGGCTAAAGTGGTGGCAGTCAACGATGACAACCAATATATGTTTTTTACGATGCCTAAATCAGGTCTAGTCCCGGAAGGTGACTTCTACGCGGGCATAATCCGGTTCGATGATTGGGCAAAAAACTAAGTTCTATTCTCGTTTTTAGCTCCCAGAAGACTGGCGTACCAAGACGCTCGTAGCCAACGGTAGGACGATGTCTATCACTACTACAATTTCCAATCCGCATGGGTTTCAGAATGAAACGCCCGTTTAGGGAAATTCCGTTCATGAACTGTCTCCATCCGCTGGGCATAACAGACTGAATTCTTTCCGCTTTCCAATCACAGGTTTGGTAGCCTTTAGAAGCTACTGAATCTGTGATTACCTATCAAATTCAATGCCTTTTCTATGTTCCGTTTAAATCATTCAAGAGCAGTGATTAAGTCACTGCATTACACCTCTGGGATTACCTTATGCGTTTTCATTGCTTTTCATTTGCTCAATCATCTCTTCGCACTGGATGGGCCAGAGAAGCATATATCCGTCATGGAACAATTTCGCCTCGTATATCGGCACCCGGTCGTTGAAATGCTACTGTTACTGGTGGTTTTCTTTCAGGTAGGTTCCGGCATTCGGTTGATCTACCGAAGAAATGCAAAAACGGCTGCTGAAAAAATTCAAGTCTATTCAGGACTGTATCTGTCATTCTTCTTATTGGCTCACGTAGGTGCTGTCCTTTCTGGACGATACATTGATCATTTAGATACTAATTTCTATTTCGCAGCCGCTGGCCTCAATTACTATCCCGCGACTTTCATCTTCATACCCTATTATTTTTTAGCGGTTGCTTCCATTAGTCTCCACGTTTCAGCGATTCATTATCTGAAAACAAAATCAACCACGATGTCTTTTGGAATCTCGATTCTAGGGCTGATTACTTCCTTTCTTATTGTAGCTGCTTTCACCGATACGTTTCACTGGCGGGAAATGCCGTCACCTTATGAAAAATTCATTCGAAATTTATTCTGAAATAGCTTCTATAGGGTCATCAATGGACACCGAGGGATTTTCATTTTTTCTGTAAGGCAGGGAGGCCAAGACTTAAGCTTTAATTTCTTTGGACGCCTACGCCAAATTTGACACTCCTGGCGTCAGAAATTAAGCTACCTTTGCTGAGTCAGCAAAAGCTTCAAACAGGTGTTCTTCATCATCCCACGCCTCGGTTAAGTGTAGCACTGGAAGCGATGCATGATACGCACGTAAGCTTGATCTTTACGCGAATTGGTGCTAAGTACGCACCTCAAACGCTAGGTTTAAACCTAAGAACTAATTACTATATAGGTCGACTGAGAATACCTAAAACTAAATAGAAATAAAATTTTGATTCAACATATAAGCACTTATACAACACTATGGATAACTTAACTACTGAAGCCTGGACTCCTATTACTTTGGAGGAACTTCTCAATCACATAGAAGCTGGAGAGAAGAATATGTCAGTAGATTTAAGAAAATGGTGGAATCTGATGAGACTTATGCCTCAAAAATGGGAAGAATCAGAATACGGGAAAGAAGGATGTGGGTTCTGGGTAGTAGGCTTAATTGGTAGAAAAGTAATTTGGTATAATGACATCGAGGATGGGTTTAACATTTCTCCATATACTATTTTAGGTAAGATTGAGGAATACCGATGTGAGCAAGATGAATTAAACCATGCTCTTATAAAGCTTACTGATTCATTCTAAAATACTAACCTGGTTACTTATAACATTTTACAAACGACCCTTGATTAATGGTACTCCTCTTTTTAGGGCAAATCCGGGAAATAAGAATGCATTTAACGATGGGAGACGCCTAGGGCACCAAATTTCTGCAGTGGCAGGTCTATTAGAAGCTGGTATAGGTGGCACATCAGGATTAGTAGAAGCTGTTTCGCTTGGGGTAGCCACACCAGTTGCATTACCGGCAGCGGCAGCAGGTCTAGGACTTATGGGATATAGTGCCAACGCTTCACTAAATGCTGCATACAATTTAAGGGATGATAAAGGACGTGCCTATTCTAAGTCTAGAAACAAACCAAATCAACAAGGAATACCTAATTCAAGTGAAATTCAATCAAGAAATCCTAATGGCAAAGTAGATAAATATACAACTTATGATAACAATGGTAATCCTGTAAAAAAATATAGAGGTCCGGAAAAGATCATGGTAATATACCAGGGCCTAATGTAAAAGAGCCTAAAGTAAATAATGACCCTAAAAATTGAAAAGAATTCAAAAATGGCTATAATGTACGCAAGGCTAATAAAGACGAAATTCCTAAGTAGCTATATCGAATATTTTTCGACAATATTTATTTAATATATTTTTTATATTAAAATTTTTAAATCAATGAGAAGTCTTATAAATTTAAATAAGGACCTTTTAGAAGATTACTCTGCTTTTAGTAGTGTAAATGAAAATTGGTCCATCTTGTCATATTTAAATTATAAATATGATTTAAATAGTGCATTAGCATTTTCAAAACTTTTTTTTCCTGATTTTATAATAAATAAAGGCTGTATAATAATAGATTTTTTATATTCATCTAAAAACCTAGATGAATGGTACGAAGAATTTAATGGCAATGTTTCTTTAACGGAAAAGATGTGTAATTTATATGAAATAAAGGATTTTTTTCATATAAACTCAGAAGACGAAAGTGAAGAAAAAATAAAAGAATTTGGTGGAATATTGCAAAGTGCCTGGAAGTTAAATGTTGCGAAATTATTTCCTGAAATAAATGTAATTATTGATCTTATAGATCGAGATGAATCCTATTACATTACTTTATATACAGTTGATAATATATGAAATTAAAATAATTATTTAAATTTTAATTAAAAAATTTAACTCCCACTTGAATTCAAAGACATGCGATAGGTTTCCCTATAGAAAGTAAAATTCAACGGATTTCTCGCTCAACTTTCTAATAGCTTAACCACCCGTTGAACCTGCTTGATGGAAAATGCTTTTCCTCGGCGAGTTAAGAAGCCATTGGCATTAAAGATACGGGTGATCTCAGCCCAGCTGTGCCCCCCCTTGCGAAGCGACTCAGCTAAGAGTCCGGCTTTGCGGTTATTTTCATTCGTCCGGGCATTAGCCTGCTGAATGCTTCGCCCTTTACGTCTACTTTCCTGCGTTAGGTTCATAGGATTTCCCAACCTTTCCCCTCGCTTTTTTTTCTCAGCCAGGGCGAGCCGGGTCCGCTCGGCAATGAGCTCCCGTTCGTACTGTGCCATGGTAGCCATCATGCCAATGGTCAGCGTATTGGCCTCGGGCATATCCACGCAAACAAACTCCACACCCGCATCCCGAAGGGTAAACACGAAAGAAACATTACGGGTAAGTCGATCAAGCTTGGCAATGAGCAGGACGGCCCCGTGAGCCTTGCAATAGGCGATGGCCGCATGAAGCTGGGGACGATCATTCTTTCGACCCGACTCAATATCGGTAAACCGCCGGATCTCTTCTCCCCTATTTTTTAGGAACGCATCAACGGCCGCTTGCTGGGCTTCGACTCCCAGACCCGACCGGCCCTGGCGTTGGGTGGAAACCCGGAAGTAGGTAACGTAAGGCTGGAGCATGACAAAGTGACAAAACAGGAAATTGGATAAAAACGGGATGTTCTACAGGTAAAGATAGGTGAAATGACTAAAAGTGACATTCTAAGAACGTACGTTTATAAAACGTTATATGACTTACTTGTATAGGGTTTTGCTATTATTTTCGTATTGCATAAAATTTACTTATGATATATGGAAAGTTTATAAAATGTAGAGGCTCGTTTTTATACTAAGGAAAATTTATAGAGACTCTATGTTCTTCTGCGAAATGTCGTGCAGTTATTAATTAATAGACTCATGAAAGTTTCATCTTTCGAATTTTTAAAAAGATGAAATTTTATGGGTGTTGTTTCTAAAACGATTGTGCTTGACTTCTCCTGGCGTCACCTCAGTGCATTGGAACCCCTCAACCAAGCAGGCAGATGGAAGAACTTTTCTGAGATGCGGCAAACCTTTAACAGCGTAGATGCCGTGGGCAATGATCGGTATGTATTTAATAGCAAGGGTAATCGTTTTCGGCTGGTAGCCATGATCCATTTTGATATACGTACCCTTTACATCCGGTTTGTAGGTACGTACGCTGACTATGATCAAATTAACTATTCGACTGTTTAACGTTTATGACCCTGATTGATAAAGTGAGAAACCAGGCTCAATACGAAAAGGTCATGGCTCTCATCGAGAGCTATCTTCAGAAAGCTACCCAGGCGGGGGATTCCACATGCTTACCACTATTGAAAATCAGGAGTTGAAAGAGCTTACCTTACTAGCTGAACGATACGAAGATGACAGGCTGCAAGTCATGCCTATACCCGTAAGCGTTCCGGCCGTAGGGCAACAAAAAAATCAGCAGCAGGGCATGACCAGCAAACAGACCTAGTGATCAGTAGTAGGTTCACGAGTGTCGTAGCTACTCCCCTATTAATTACAGCCTGCGAAGGTGTCGAATTAGAAATTCAATCCTAATCCAGTCATCTCAAGAAAGCGTTATCCTTAGGCTATTTTAAAACCTCAGGAAAACGGGTTTGAAATGGCACCGCTTTCAATTCTATTGCTTTGCGTGCGTAAGGACGAACGGCTGTTGTTTAGGCAAGAGCCTTTTCGCGGGCGAGCCGTTGGTACTTTTCAATGGCCGCATCTTGCCCAGTCTGAAGTTCTTCCAGCAAGGCAGGGTCGACGATGGTCGGGCAATGTTTGGTTCCCCATACAATGAGTGTTGCAAGAATGGGGACGGTATCAATGCCTTTCTCTGTTAGGCGGTAGGTGAATTTCGATTTCTTATCGGAGGCTACAGCTTTGGTTAAGAGGCCGTGCGACTCCAAGATCGCCAGCCGGTCGGCCAGAATATTCGTTGCTATTTTTTCCGCTGATTGCAAAAATTGCCCGTAAGTAGACTTCCCCCCAAACACCATATCCCGGAGAATGAGCAAAGTCCATTTGTCCCCCAGCACATCAAGCGATGTACTGACGGGACAAGTAGATCGCTGTTTTAGCTCTTTCATGAAAGCAATGTATTTTTTTACTTGCAAATAGCAAGTAATTTATTTTACCTTTGAACTTGCAAATAGCAAGTAAATATACACGGATTTTATTTCTTTCTAACATGATTCTAGTCACGGGAGCCACCGGTGGGTTAGGCCACCAAACCATCGATTTTTTACTTACGACCACTCCGGCCGCAGAAATTGCCGCCTTGGTACGCGATGTCAATAAAGCCACGGACCTTGTAGATCGGGGCGTACACGTCCGGCAAGCCGACTACTTCGATTATCCTGCACTGGTACAAGCCTTTCAGGACGTTGATAAGGTATTACTGGTTTCCGCCGTGGCATTTACCGACCGGGTACGCCAGCACCGGAATGTCATTGATGCCGCTAAAGAAGCTGGCGTCAAACACCTTTTTTATACGAGTATTCAACGTAGCACAAATTTTGTGCTGCAAGAGGTCACTGAAAGCGATCTGGCCACAGAAGCCTACCTCAAAGCGTCCGGACTCGTATATACCATTCTCAAAAACGGTTACTACTTTGAAGGCCTTGAGTATCTGATCGGCAGCGAGGTGCCAGACACCGAGATACGTTTTGCGGCGGGAGAAGGCAAGATCGCTTTCGTCAAGCGGACCGAACTAGCCGCCGCTACGGCCGCCCTACTGACTAGCGGAGGGCATGAAAACCAGGAGTATACCCTGGCTGGCAGCGAAGCCTATTCATTTCATGACATCGCCCGGGAATTGTCAGCGTTAGCGGGCCGATCCATTACCTATAAGAACATTGAGCTGGAGACCTACATCGCCCAGAAAGTCGCCGCCGGCTTCCCCGAAGTTGTCGCCAACTTTCTGGCCCAGTGGGGTGCCGCTACCCAACACGGTATGCTTGCCGGAACTGACGATACCGTCGAGCGTTTGTTAGGCCATAAGCCAACTTCGCTGCGGGAGTACCTGAAATCGACTTATTTCCCAGGTACCTGACACTTGTAGCGGGCGGCGTCCATACGTCGTAGATCCATTCATTCAGGCCGGGCAAGTGAACCCCAGAAAAGCTTACTTGCTTAAAACGTAGCGATCCTCAGCTGTTCTCCGCTTTCTCAGAAGTGAGTTGGCTGCTGCCTCAAAATCGTTACTCGCCCCAAACACAACTCTTCTGTTACTACGGGCGGATCTTGTGTAAGGATAGCAGCGTCCAAGTGGTCAAGAACGTTACTACTTGCACGCTGCTATCATAGGCTTTCAACTCCTGATGATGGTTGTCCTTGCCCCTTAGAAAGCTCATTTTCATTACTACAAGAGCCATAAACTTTTGACGTATTAAAAAATATACAATCATATGCTACTTACATGGCCTATTAGCCTTGTCTAAATAAAATATGTTGATTTTTATTATTATGACGAAATAAAAACGTTATAATAATTAATAAATACTTTACCTCTAATTATATCCTTTAAGGAGACCATTCTTTGTCAAGAACCTATTTTATTCTTGGTAAAGAAAATATCAAAACTATGACTAAATCTTTAGAATCCCTTTTCACGGAAGAAATCTGCAACACATCTATACTAACATTTGCTCAAATCAAAAGTATCAGTATTTCCACTTGGGAATGATGGTACAAAAGAGTGACGCTAGGGTCCTCCTACAACAGGTTTGTGTTTCTTAAACCCTCGGCAGCCATAGTTTGAGCTTGGTAATCTATATGCCTCTCCCCTTTTCTCCCCTACATCTATACGGAAAGCCAACGCTTAGAAGTCAGGATCGTATTTGGAATACCATGCTTCTAAACGTATACCTTCTTTTTTGATTTGGTTGTAAACATTGCAATCAAGTTGGTATCTGACAAACGTCTGAAAACATCTATAAGCTTCGCAGAATGGCGTGAATTGAAAGTCAAAATTGAAATGCTGAAGTTTTGGCAATCGATTAACTTACGTTATAATGATTGTAGTAGTCAATCCTGCCGTTGCCATCATAGGCAGAGCCCACCTTGCTATTCCCATAATGTGGATCCGTTCATAACTACTATCGATAGTAGCGATTTGCCCTTTACTTAAGACGGTATTCTTCCCAATGGACTTTTGAAGAAGCCATTAACCAGTAGAAATAGAATAGCTGAATGTCAAGAGTGACAAGGTCTAGACTCAGGAAATCCCACTAAATCAATCTAAAGTTCTACTGTTAATCCTTTTGTTCTAACGACCCTACCCTACATTTCTAGGTAATCACCTTTACTTGTGCTCCACCACTAGACCTTCCTCAGGCTTCCACTTATCATACTCCATATAGCGAGCGGTCTGTTGGGCGATACCCAGTCCCTTTAATTTGGATACGACGTGTAGGGCACCATCAATACCTGCCGAAACACCCGCCGTTGTGATAATTTGACCGTTGTCTACAAAGCGAGTATTAGCTAGTATTTCGGCTTTGGGAGTTGCTCGTTGCAGGGGTTCAATGTAAGAATGAAAGGTAGTCGCCTGCTTTCCATCCAGCAGTCCTGCTTTGGCCAATAGCCCGGCACCGGTACAAACCGACAACAGGACTTCAGCTTGAGTAGCCGATTGTTTGATCCAGTCAATGAGTAATTTATTCTTGATGAAGGGTCCTGTATCTCCTCCTGGTAAAACTACAATATCAGGCTTTGGACAATCGGTTAAACTATACGATGGCGTTATTTTAATGAATCCCTGACTAATGATTGGTTCTTTGGTAAGCGAGACCGTATACACATTAAATCCCTCCGTAGAGGCAAAGACTTCACTAGGACCGGCAAAATCTAGAATTTCAACACCATTGTGAATTAAAATGGCAACATTCCTCTTTTTTGACTGCTTCGAATTTTCCGTTAGGGAATCGGCTTCTTTCGCATTTGCTTGCTGAGCCCAAAGGGAGTTACTTGCCATAATCAGCCAGCCGGCAATGAATACGCAAAAACGGTAATCAAGAACAACGTTCATACTTTTATGAATTAAGTTAGTATACATGATTGGGTGCTTTTTTTGATTCAGTCTTCTGCCAGATCCGGCGTAACTGGCGGGCATCCCGAAAGCCACACTGCTGGGCAATGGCTTCCATCGTCATACCCGGATTGTGCTGTAGTGTACGAGCTTTTTCCAGCCGGAGCTGCGTTGTATAGTCATGAATGGATATTCCCGTTTCCTTTCGAAAGGCCCGGGTCAGGTTGCGGGTACTCATACCGGCCACCTCAGCCAGTGTCTCTAACGTAGCCTTGGTTTTCAAATTAGCAATCAGCCAGTCCTGCAGCTGGTGAACGGCCACATTCATATGATTGCGGTAATCGAGGTAAATGCTTTTCTGGGAATGATGGGGGCCGCGACGAACATAGACAACCAACTCACGGGCTACCTTCGCTGCGAAAACAGGACCTTGCCGCTCTTCCAAAATTGCCAGTGCCAGGTCTATTCCGGCGGTTACTCCTGCACTGGTATAGATACTACTGTCCTGAACAAACAAGCGATCGTGCTGGGTAACGATTCGTGGATAGATTGCCTGCATCTCTTCAACCCGCTTCCAGTGGGTAGTAC
Organism: Siphonobacter curvatus; assembly: GCF_002943425.1. Classification (NCBI taxonomy): domain Bacteria; kingdom Pseudomonadati; phylum Bacteroidota; class Cytophagia; order Cytophagales; family Cytophagaceae; genus Siphonobacter; species Siphonobacter curvatus. The sequence continues at coordinate 54,133 of NZ_PTRA01000009.1, read as the reverse complement.
ATTTTCGGCCATCCAATAGGCCCGTCTGAGCTATTAAAAACGCACCCGTACAAACCGAACACAGCGTGACACCTTGACGGTGTCTTTCCCGCAGCCAGGCCATAAACGCGTGTTCCGCTTTAAATTCAGCTGACCGGATATAAGCCATATCCATGCCTGGTATAAAGATCAAATCCCCGGGTTGAGTCTGTAGTTGAGTGAAAGGTTCTACAGGCCCCAGAGCCAGTCCCGCTGAACTGACCAGTTGGTTTTGAAACGAACAATACCGTAACTGATAGGAAGCACCGTATTCAACAGCTTCGTAAAAGACCTGAACGGGTCCGGTTAGATCCAGGACGTGTACCGAAGGAGGAATAACAAAAATGACCTGTTGTGTAGTCGACATACTTTGCCTGAATCAGGCCTTAAAGGTAGGTGATACTCATCGTTCACTTCGGCCAAACGCCGGACATTTAAGGCCAAAAGTGAAGGCCCCGACGTTCACTGCGGTGCGTACATTTTAACGAAACCGATTTATTTGAGCAACATCTCTCTGGTGTGTAATAACCTTACCATTTTGAATATCTATCCCCTTCTTACGATTCACCTTCTCAATCCATTTTGCTTGTTTTCCCAGCCACAGAGAATGTGCTCGTATTTGTATTCGTTTTTAAGCTGTTAACAGGTGGACTCTATTCATGAACCTTTCTTACGCCAGGTTGAAAGTCTTTTGGGAATAATCAGTAGGGACATTGAACACCTGCAGAACTACAGGCATGCATACAACTAGGCTTTTATTATTGTCTTGATCTTATCAAATTTTAATTTGCAAATACTACAATACGTAAGTAAGTAAAGGCTTATTTCCTTACTTACGTATTTACTTAAATACACATGTAAGGAAATAATCGGGAGTTGCTGATAGTGCTCATGATGGATTGAATAGCAAATACTTACGACCTCAGTAGTGTGAACAGGGTTACCGCCTAAGAAAGGCCCTTATTTATCCTCTTTTAGCCCTGACAAGGCCGTGCCGCCAAATGTAGATTACGGCTGTTTCGAGGATAAGCCCTATCAAATTGGGATACAAATGGAAAGGCTGACCTTTTCCGGCAGATCAGCTTAGTTTGTCGAGCCCTAAGCTCTTGGCCAGGTACTTAGTTCGATTCTTAGGTCCTTTGCCTTTGGTCGTCTTATCTTCGATGATGAGATCAATACGAATCAGCTCGCTGATGCGTTCCTGACTCGCCAGTATCCACTGAATCTGTTTTTCGCTTAGCGTATACTTTTCACAAGCCGCTCTGACTTTACTGGCTACCTGAATGTCGCCTAATGAGGAAACGTAGTCAATCGTTTTACTCGTTTCTTCAGCCAGTAATTCTCTTTCCAGCCCTTCTGCTTCCCTGATACTAAATTTCAGGGCCACAATCTTCTTTCGTTCCTTGGCGGCAATTTCCCAGTCGAAATACAGACCGCAGCGTTCCGATAGTTCTTTTTGGGTATACTTTAGAATGCGAGTTTCAAAGTCGGTGAAGCTTTTATAAGCACTTAAATTCAAACCCAGTAACCCTTTTAACCGATCTATTTCAACAAGCCATTCGTTTTTCTTGCGATACATCATCAGCAACTCATACATTCGAATGGCATGAACACTTTTCAGGCTTAGAATGGTTTGTAGGTCCGTAGTGGTGTAGCCGTTGGCCAGTTCCAGAAAGAGTTTGTTACATCGGCTATTGAGTTCCACTGTGATGGTTGAGTGAGCTCCTACTTTGGCTTCATAGTTGGCATAGGTGAAGGGAACAATGTATCCAAAGTAATCTTTGCTTTTGGTGGACTCATCGAAGAATATTTTCCGGGACGTTATTTTGTCGAGAGAGTCTTTAATCCGCACCAGGTTGGTTTCCTTAATATCTGTAGCCGGAAAGGTGACAATTAGTTTGTCATCGACATTCACCCCAAAGCCTTGTCGGTTTTTCAGGTGCAGCAGTGTAATTAGTAGAATGTGCTTTTCTACGGTAGTAAATTCCTGCTTGGTCAGGTTAAGGCTGTTACTAATGTGGATTAAACTTTTCATAGACAGGCACAAACGGTCAAACAATCAGTTAAAAATAATAACTATAACCACAGTAAAAAACTACATGTTGCTTTTTCTTGTGGTTATATATATTCACCTCATGCATTTTGTGGTAATACCTCATGCATTCTGTGGTAATATCCTATTGAAAATCTCATGCATTTTGTGGTAATACCTCATGCATTTTGTGGTAATACCTCATGCATTTTGTGGCAATACGGACTTGTAATTAACTAATTATCAGTAACTTACAATAGTTATCCACACTTGCGCATCAATCAATTAATATAATTACAATTTATTTCAATTAATTGGCCCAGCTCATTTTCGGCCTGCGTCGGCTACGCCGCACGCGATTTTTTTGAAAGGAAAGTGAAATCAACATCAACTAGGTTAGTACTTAAACTAACTATTTAGTTTCAAATAGTCTATTTTTTATTTACCCTAAGTCATACACACCAAACAACTGAAAACCAGATAGTTAAAAATTATAGTATGTTTAATACATGGCTACTTTTCTATTTAGCTGGGCATGTGATCATGCTGTCCTAATTTCCTTTCTTCCCTTACGCCTTTAAATCGAAAAATCTCATGCATTTTGTGGTAATTAACCCGATCTAAACTTCTGACATACAGATAGTTAACTAAGCTCATGCAATGTGTGGTTTTTGCTTCAATCTATGTTTAGAAGGCTGATTATTAGTCAACTATTTATCATAAAAAGCAGGCATAGTTTATCTAAATCAGCAAAATCTCATGCAATCTGTGGTTTTTTGCTCTAGTGACCAGCCGTTAAATATCTGTATATCAGAATATTATCATATTTTGCTTTACGTATTACTTTTGAAAATCTCATGCATTTTGTAGTTATAGTTAAAGCTAGCTACCGCTGATCTTCAATCCCCTCAATCACCACCCTACTTTTGATCAAAACCTCATGCAATTTGTGGTAATACCGTAGTTTAAGAATCACTCTTTACTTCTGTTTCGTTTAGTGTATTAGAATAAATACAATGGAAGCATTCATCAAAAGCTTACTTCACAGAATACGGTACGTGCCTGTCTTCTTTACCAATGGTTTGAGTTATAACCACTTGGAACAGGAGCCATCCAAAGTTCAAGAAGGTAAGGTAGTCATCCTGCCACGCGCAGAGGCGTTGGTTTTGACTTTTATACTTCGCAACGTCATTTAAGTAGATTCCCTACCGACGCTCATCAATTAGCCAGAGGACACTGACTCATTACAGGTGTTAGACTCTACCTGGTGAGATTAATGGATTAAGAAGTCTTTCTGTACAAAAGTTTGGTAAGCTCCGCCGTATCTTCTCAAAGGATTACTAGTATTCGATGCCAAGCCGAAACAACAGCCTAGATCAAGAACCATAGGTTACGCACAACCAAGGTTTCTCACTCGACCGCTCTCTTGAATACTTGCATGTTGTACCCAGTTCTTATCCGTTACTCTTGCTGAACCCGACTTAAATGCATTTAAACCAAGCTCCTATCATCAAATGCCCTGTAGAGCGTCTTTGGTTGAGCACGAGTACACGATTAGTATTGATTCCCTTCTTTCACACAGCTGATCTCTCCCAATCATCAGCTGTGTATTCATCGCGGCCATTTTTGGTAAGCTTCTATACCCTGCTTCATTTCGTATAAAGCTTTTTTCGTAAGAATTGCCCCTAGCTACAAGCTGACCATCACCTGGAGATCATTCCTAATGCTACGATGGAGAAAACTTTAGGAACGTTATAAATACAGTCAGCTTCTTAGCAGACGAATTGATTGTATTGCCTTCTTTCATCTTAAGGTAACCCTATGATTTACCCAGCACGAGTTTCTAGGGATAAGGGGTTCCAGTTTTACCACCGTTACCTCTAACTCACCTTAATAGTACTTATTTACTTAAATACGTACTTAAGTAAATAAGTTTTTACTTAAGTACCTAAATTGCTGAGGTGTAGTTTATTATAATTCAACTTATTATTACAACACCTCTTCCTTTCATCAATACCCGGTGAAATAGATCTACAATTCCCTCGAACTACATCATCTAGCTTTAGACGTTTGGTTACTAACTGTTTAGACCTCGCCAGGCTGCCCAATGAACCTTAAGAAGATTTCAGGCCGTTGGAAGAGAGTCTGAACCAATGCTTACGTTAACAATCAGTTAACCAAAAGGATGCTACTTCACCATCCTGATTTTAGAATTCAACTTTTCATGATTTAAGTACATAAGTAAATACGCGGCTACTGATTTACTTATCAAGTTTAGTAGTTACTTAAAGGTTTGCTCTATTTTAAAATACCTCCTTTCAAAGGGACATGAGCGTTGAAGGCTTCTATTTACCTGGCCATGCAGCTGAAATTTAACTTTCGCCGCTGGAGTTAAGTGAGGTCTTGCTACTAATAATACCAGCCCTCTGGTTCGTTCAGGTACGGTTGAAAGTAAAGGTAACATTCTTAACAGCTGCGACTTAAAATTCTGATCTACAACAAGCGCTTATCCTTATTTGCGTATTTACTTAAATAAGTATATAAGGAGTTAAACAATTAATGATATACGTATTTGAGAAAATACGTATACTTGCGTAAACGTAAGTCAGATGGTCATTTCTATAACAAGCTTAAAGGGAGGAGTAGGTAAATCAACTATTTCTCAGAATCTAGCCGCATGCTTTGCTCATGCCGGCTATAAGGTTTGTATCGTAGACGTCGATACAAATCAGAGTGCGATTCGCTGGTCAGGTCTTAGATCAGAAGAATACCCAGGTATCCCGGTGGTAGGCATGCCAGACGGGATCGAATTGTCTAAGAATGTGAAACACCTGGCGAAAGACTACGAAATCGTCCTAATTGATGGAACGCCTTCCTTAAATAAGGTCACCAGTAAAATTATACTCCTCGCTGACGTATTACTCATTCCCATTCTTCCGAGCGGTCTGGATATCTGGGCAACCGAACAGTTTCTGGAGCGATACCAGGATGCGGTAAACGAAAAGGAAAGTGCAATCCCTGCCTATTTCATTCTTAACCAGTTTCAACCGCAGACCAACTTAGCCAAGGAAGTACGCGAAGTACTAGAGGATACCAGCATTGCCGTATTTAAGACCGCGCTGGGAAATCGCACGGCTTACCGGGAAGCCGTCATTAAGGGAATTGGGGTCATTGAATACAAAGACCCTAAAGCCAAGAATGAGATGGTTGCTTTATATAATGAGTTAATTACGTATATGGAACTTGTAAACGCATAATCCCATGGCTAAAGAATCTGTTGGTTTAAAGAAGACTCTGGGCTTGGCTCCTAAGATTGCCGTTAAATCCTCTACCATTGACGTAGAAAAAACCGAAAAAGAAGTAAAAAACATTCATTCTGAAAAGGTTGAGCTTACCCGTATCAGTGTAGACATGCCCAAAAACCTTTATAAGAAAATGAAGATTAAACTGGCAGGAGAAGATCTATCCATCCGGGATTACGTATTACAACTGATCAATGATGATTTGAGTAAGTAAGTATTTAAATAATTACTTATCTGATAATTTAAGGATATACGTATTTAAGTAAATCATTAAATCCTCAGATAAGACAATCGTTTGAATACGATCAATCCGATACGGCCGTGAAACTGGTTGCATATTCCATACTCCGAGGGAGCCCTTAAGCAACTCAGTAGTTTCACCGGTGAGGTTTATCAAACCTATGATAAAGCTGGATATGAAAAGTAAAACTGGTGCGTGAGCTAAAAGTGCTGACTTAAAGATCACCTCATATTTAGATTCGTAGCCATCAGCTTCCGAACGTAAGGGAGGTATTGCGTTTCATGGTCTGAGCTTTCATACAGAAAGATCAAACAGATTGTATACACATGTACTATAGTCATAGAGAAGGTGTAGAGCCACTGATTCGGCCTACGCTGCTGATGGTAAACCCGGACGGAGGAAAGAAAATATATAACCTGCTTGCGCATTTGCAGCCAAGAGTACCTAGAAACGGTATGCGGGCTTTCTGGTATCGGTTCAAAGCTCAGGTCAGCCGCCGGAGAACAGGCCCTAAGTTCAGCGACCCGTTCCTCTCGGGCGTAGCCCGCGTCACCCTAACGCTTACGGCCTAAATAACGGTCCAGGGAGCTAAAGTAACGGCTCCAGTATATCAGGTCATGGCCAAGCAGCAAACACAGTGCAGTAACTTTTGGTGCGTTCAAAGCTTTCGATAAACAGCCACTATACCCACGTAACTATCGACTTTGGTATGGGTAAAGAAGTAGTGCCGTGTTTCAGTACGAGCAAACAAAAATACCCCCTCATGCGTGTGGACTTGTGTAGGCTTGTTCATCTACGCTTTCATCTGCTGAGCGTTAAAATCGGGTGAGGTTTTATACAACGAAATAAAGGGGTATTGATTTCACTTAAAAGGTCTTCTTGCTCACGAGTGATGGTTTTGGTCTACACGAACAGTGATCCCTATCAAACGTTGGGTTTTAATGCCAGCGCCTGTTTGAAGGTCATGCAAAAGGGAAGAAAGAAAGCATTTGCAGTAGTAATGCTGAAAGGGTGGATACCCGTTAGGGCTTTTGGTTGTATTAGTAAGGCTGCCTGCTTTGATCGCTCAGTATCTGAGCGGTCGATGGCGAACGCCAGGTAAGCTATGCCTTCTCTAAATCCGCCGTGATTTTACTAGTGATACGGGCTGAAGAGCGTTGGTAGGAGGCGATGCAGTATGGGCTTGATGCGAAGAAAGGGAAGGTGAAAGGCGAGTCGTAAGAAAGTCAAAAACGGGTTTACGGGAATGAAACGAACCGGATTTAAGAGAAAACACCGGCGAACGTCACGCAAACAGAATTATGAGGTGCGAAGAAGGCTGAAAGCCGGGGAAAAGTTGTGGGTAGTGAAAGGGAGCGGGCCGGTTACATTCTCAGCCACTAAACCCAACTCAAGAGGAAGCCGAATGATGGGCCTTATTCGTTGATGAAATAGGCTGGCACCTACTTCATCATCCCTGGGTAGGCCTGCTCTGGGGCGGAAAAAGATCCCTCTAGGAATACAGCGTTGGGTAATCCTGGTACTAAATAGGAGGGACTTACGTCAAGCTACTACGCATTGCGTACGATATAATTGGATCTAAAAGGACCAAAGTTTCTGACTTGACGTGCAGATTTAATAGTTTTGATCGAGCTGAGTCCTACAAATAATTTTCTTCTCGGGTTGTTAAAAGTAAGGGCTTCCCTCGTTCCAAAGCTTTAGGAAACTCGGCTTATTTTGATAGGTAAACTATGCATGGCTTTACTGCTCAAAATTCGCTTCTTTAGCTTGAATAGGTTCGACCGCTTTTCAATGAAAGTATACGATGCCTTATCCTATCAAACCGATTACCTACATCGCCTTTTTATGGCAACGCACGGATTCTTTCAAAACGTGCTTCACTAATAAACCATCGTTTGAGCAACACTAGTCCCGCCACTAAAAAGAAACACTTATGGGTAGCCAAGTCAGCGTATTTTTCGAAAATCAATCCGTTGGTAATCCCTACACCACCTGCTTCTTTAACAAAGAGGTGCTGGCTGGGTAGGTTTTGGATAGCTCGTAAAACTAGGTCGGTAGAACTTGGCTCATGGGGAATATCCCCCTTGCCTTCAGGCACATCCAGCCACACGTGAAGAAGGAGTCTTTTACTGATTTGCTAGAAAAACAAGTCCAGTACTGGGTCTTAGTCGGTACGGTATTCTATATATGAGTATATTGCTATGAAGTAAGTCTTTAACGATGTAACTTTAATAAGCTATGTTTTTTATTCATCTTCCCAGCTTTATTCCGCACTTAGGATTCATTGAAAAGATTGAAGAGGGCTTTCCAGATATTGTATACAGAAATGGGCTAATTTATTTTCAAGTGTCTTTTCCTGAACCAACCCTTGACCTGTTTATTAACAATTGGAGATTTGATTTAGTTATTTTGAAAAAACAGAAGGTTTGGGTTAACGATTTTCATTTAAAGACATTATTTACTCAACCTCATAAATTCATTCAAAAAGGTAAAACGGATTTACCTGCCAACATACTGGATGATTTTATTGAATTATTTTTAGCTGGTTATAATAAGGGATTGAAGGGTTTTGAAAAAGAATTAGGAATTACGTATGTAAGTCTTCCCATTGAAGATAAACTTTCTACACTACTCCAATTAGTAGAAGATAATTTACATCATGTTCGGTTTAATGGAAGATCAGACCCTGAATACGTATTTGCACTAGGGTATGTACAGGCGTGCTTGGTGCTTGCCTGTAAGGAATACAATATCTATCGTCCTTTAGTGAAAGAGGAACCTGAAAAAATAATTTCAAAAGATAAGCGTACACAGGGGGGGCAAGCCAATGAACAATCATGCGCTGATCGTGGTCAAGTATATAAAATTCCCCTTTACCATTCTTTGGAGGAGATTCTTACTATTTGGCTTTCTCTACTCGATTTTCATGAATCGGCCTATTTTCGAACGTCGTCTTATTATAAATCAGGGATTGAGATTATTAAAGTGCTTGGTATGATGTTTAAAAACCCATCTTCTGAAAACGAAGCAATTCTACCCGATGTTGCTCCTATACTTCAGCAACTGCCTCCCGGCGATTATAAAAAGTTATTAAACCTTTTAATGCATGTTACCTATCGGCTTAATCAAGCCTCAGCTACAGAAAAGGTTACGCTTGATAAATATGGCGAAGTACTTAAGCGTACCTTTTCATGCTACTCAGATATTGCCGTCGAAAACCTCGTCAAAGATTTTACTAGACATACCAAGCAAACGAGTGAGGCTTTGAGGAAACTCCCTTCAAATACGTACGGTCACAGAGCCTATCAGGCGCTTAAAAAAATTAGAGGATATAGCGTATAAAATGAAACGACGTTTACGCCGTTGTATTCGGCGCGATTTTTCCACATTGCTTTGGCTTATCAATCAAAACAGCTAAAGTCATGAGTACTTCCTTTTTTACCTCACCGACGGAAGTAGCGTTGCTCTTGCTGCTTGCAGCTAACTTGCCGCAGAACCTGCCTGGAGCATCCGTAATCGCTGCCGCCGAAACGGACACGCCTGTGCACTCCAGGCAGGCCGCTCGGCTCATCATGGAGCCGCACACCGTATACGTGGGTGCTTGGTAGGGCAAGAACCTACCCAAGCCTTCGCAAACCAGCGCTCACCGCTAACGCGCTTGCTTACCTAAGGGCTGATAAACTGTACGCCGCATCGTTTAGTCAGCCTCTGCGACTCTCACCTGACAGTGCTGCGCCTTACTCACGTTTGCTGCGCTGCTGATGATCGCTTTAGTATTTGTCTTCAAGTGATTGAATGCTCCTGGGCATCCAATCCTTTGTTGTTCACGCTTCTTACTTCTCCTGTTATGACCTTTCAGCAAGCAAAAGCCCTATCGCTAGTAGGGTTCTTGGAAAAGTACTACGCGGAGCCTACCTACATCCGCGGTCAGAATTACTGGTATGTATCTCCCCTGCGAGCCGAGCGAACTCCTTCTTTTAAGGTGGATAATCGGCTCAATCTCTGGTACGATCATGGCCTAGGCAAAGGAGGCACAATTATTGATCTGGGCTGCCTGCTTTGGAAGTGTAGTCCCCGGGACGTGCTCGAAAAACTAGCGGAAGGTGCTGACTGGCCGGAACGTATTCCCGTTTCTGCCAAAGCGTATGTGAAGCGTCCAGGGCTAGTCATCCAATGCGTTGGGGAGCTGTCTGATGCGCGCCTGTTAGCCTACGCTCAATCAAGAATGATCGCCCCGGCTATGCTGAGGCGGTATTGTCAGCAGATAAGTTATCAACTCAACGGGAAAACCTACCGGGCCATTGGCTTTAAAAACGACCGGGGTGGATATGAGCTGCGAAGTCCGTACTTTAAGGGATCCTCTTCGCCCAAAAGCTATACCCATTTGCAAGGCGGCCATCCCCAGCTCTTAGTGCTGGAAGGCTTTATGGATTTTCTCTCGGTAGTAACTTATTTCCAGCATCTTCCCCTGGATGTTTTAGTGCTAAACTCCCTGGCCTTGCTCGAGAAAGCAAGCCCGGTTCTGGGTTCATATACCCGGGTTATTCTCTTGCTGGATAATGATGCGGCGGGAGAGAAAGCTACCCGGCAAGTACAAGCCAGGCGGGAGGGTATCATCGATGCCCGGGTCTTACTGGGTTCCGCTAAGGATGTCAACGAATGTCTCATGAACCATACGCCCGCTAACGCTACACGTGATGAATCCGTACGGAGATGATCACCGGGGCAGTTTTACTCATCCGCTTTGAAATGAATGAGCTTGTATACTGATGTTGATATGCAAACGATACTGTGTTTCTAGGGCTATCCAGGTATCCCACCAACCGGACTTAGTTGTGGGGCTGCAACAAGCTAATCCGCCGCTTAGCTAGGCCAGCAAGATGCACTTTATCTATCAGGATCTTTATGCCTATGGTCAGTGCTGTGCTGGGACTTCCTCTTTTAGACGACTGGTCCCAGCTCCTGCAAGACCTGAGACCTTATATCCAGGGTCCGTATGCGTTAGCATGCATTGCGCAGCATAAGGGCTGCTATTGAGATAACCGCTGCGCAGGGAAGGCGGTTAGCCGCGGCAGACAAAAAAGTCCTTTTAAGTACAACAAGCGGGAATTCTTTCGGCGGAATGCAACGCAACTACACACACGCGTATACGCGAAGAAGAAGAAAATTTAAAAATTTATTATTCTTCTAAACCTGTTAGGGATAGTTTAGAATAGAGGAAAAAGGGGGTGGGGTGGGAAAACCGAAAAACCGTTTTTTTAAAACCGAATTTTCAGAATTTACGACGTTTCAGGAATGCTTTCGTCCCTTGTATCCGGCGGCAGATCTGAAGTGGTACTTTCAGTTTTTTCAGACCTGGAAGCACGCCACCATCTGCCCATCTGCACGATATTGAATCGCCATCTAGCCAACCATATCCTCAAACTTGAAACGTATGAACACCCAACCCGAAGATCCGAGCGAACAGGCAAGGCTATTGAACCAGGCAGCACTGGATTTAGTACCTGGTCAGTCACTTCCGAAACTAACAGTCGATGAACTTCGAAACGTGATTCGCAAAGCCCGGATCGAAAAACTCAATCAGCTTCACCAGATCATTCCGGTGCCCCGAAACTATCCAGAGTTTCTGGACTCCATCGTTTGCAAAGGAGAGCTAATCCTATCAAGAGAAAATCGAAGCTTCCAGTTGGATTTATTTAACCAGGAAGTTTACCAAAGGCTCGCCGCTTTCTTTTCAGGTGATCAGTCCTACATCCGGCACCAGCTAAATCCCAGCAAGGGTATTCTACTGTTCGGGAATGTAGGTACGGATAAAACGATGCTGATGCGGTTGATGGGGATGAATCCAATGAATCCGTTCAAGGTCGTCGATTAGATTGAGATCTCCCGTCAGTATACGGCTCAGGGAGAAGAAACCATTTCGAAATACACGGCACTCTTACCCGTGACTCGACGCGAATATTATGGGCACGATTACGTGGGCTTATGTATCTATGATATAGGCATTGTATCAACGGCTATGCAGTACGGGTAAAGCAAGGAAGTCATTGAAGAAATGCTGTATCTGGGTATTCCCGACGGCTCTTGAAAGAAACGCATCTAATTACAAACCTCAGTGGCCAGCAATTACGAGAGCTGTAAGGGATTCGATTGTATGACCGAATGAAAGAGATGTTTAACCTAATAGAGTTTCCACAGGATGCACTCAGCCGACGCTGATTAGAAAAGTAAACTTACTTAATGAAGTTATGTGTTCTATAGATTCTTTGATACTAAAGAATCTATAGAACACATAACTTCATTTATAAATTATTAGATTCTAAATTATAATTATTAAGGTAATCTTTACAGTATTGGCTAATTAGTTCATAAATACAAGTATGATACAATAGTTGGGGTATTATAATAAGATGTATATTAATAACCGAATGATTTCATTTATAGAATTAAAGAAGTATAAATATATTATCTACCACCATAACTGATTACCATTAGCGTAGGTAAAAAATCTATGAGAACCAGGTGAGCTATCAGATTCAATTTTGTATAATGTATTAGAAGGTACATTTTTAAAAAAATGTTTATTATTGAGCTTTGATGAAGAGTGAAATATCCAGCCTTTATTCCAATAGTATAATGAATATACATTATTTACTTTAGGCTTGCTTCTTTTTAAATTTGCATGGACGCTATCCATAGTATCAAAAAAAGTATCACCTGAAATATTAGGTATAGAGTATACTAATTGTTCATCAACTATTTTAGATTGAGTATAGTTAATTTTTATATTTTGTAAAGAATTACATTCTATTTTTAGTGTAATAAGTTTTTTTGTTTTTTTATCAATGTAGAATGGATAGTAAGAGTAATATGATTTATCTTCTTTTAATATTCCAGGTATAAAGACAACATCAGTAGGTAATTTATCGAAAAAAAACTTATTATTAGTTTTTTTTGAAATAATACTTGGCTTCCATTTACCATTATTAAATGTAAAAAGATAAAGATAATGATTGGTCGACTTAGGTTTATCCTTAATAACAATATCTTTAGTTGATACATATAAATCTGTTACATCTATAGAATTTTGTATTGGTAAACTTTTATACAAAAGAGAAGTAGTAATGTTATTTGAAGAATCTGATGAATAGTTAAGCCGATAGACCTTTACTGGAATTCGATCTTCTCTATAAACCTTAAGTGGTTTAAAATTAAATGAATCGCTTTCACAACCCATAAATGGTAAGGAGATTTTATCAGTAATATATACATTCCAAGCATGACTCCCTCCATCTACATTGCCCCATCTAGGTACATAATCAATTGTTACCGGAATACCGATTGATCGTAAAGGATATAAGCTTGCATACGCCATAGTCCAGCAATCACCTTTAAAATTATTAGATAACTCTACCCAGTTTAAGTTTTGTGCTGAGTAATCTGGTGTTGAATATTTAAAACGAGACTTTAAACTTTTGTTGATATTAAATATGTTCAATATATCATTATCAAGAGACTGTATTTTGTATTTATTCAAACAAATGCTACGCCAATTAATTAAAGTTTCATGAGCAATTCTATGAGGTAAAATATATTCACAAAAATTTTTGAATGTAATACTTTTATTTAAAATTTTTTCTCTTGATATTTTTAAGGATAAATCTATATTATTAATAAGGTAGTAAGGATCAATATTTTCACTATTTAACTTTATGACATTTTTCAAATAAATCTGCTCAAGTAAAAATTGAGCAGATTTATAACCAAGAGTATCTTTTTTATTTAAATAGTAAGATAATATGGTAGTATTCTTTATAAGAAAATTATCTTTATTTGAAGAAATAATATTTGATTCTATATAAAAAGTAAATAAAAATATAATTATAATATAAAAAAAAGTAATTACAGGCTTCATATTTATATTTATTAATTACAGTTTTTATTGTATTATTGAAAGATATTTACAATAAATACAATAAAAACTGTAGGTTTAATCATATCCTATTTAGTTTAATGGCTTCGTGTCATCAGCCAAATAGGCAGTGATATATACTTTTTTTCCTCTATATGTTTTATCTATTCTAATGATAGCTGATAAAAAACCAGGATAATCAATCTGTAAGTACTTAAACTTATAGTTTGATATGATAAAACTATAATAGCTAAAGCTATCGATTGGGTTATTTTGTCCGCTAATTATTTCTCCTTTTTTGTGAAAAGACCAAAGAATAGGAACAGAGCTGTTTGTATCATATAATGGTTTAGCCCTAATAAATAGAGCGGTTTTCTTATTAGATAGTATAGACGATTCTCGAATTGAATCAATCTTGAAATAAGATTTGCTTTCTCGAGTTTGGCATGAACCAATAATAGGCAAATACATAAGCAGTAATAAGAATATAGCTTTCATTAATTATTTTTAAATTAATTACAGTTAATTTTTGTACCATGCTGGCTTTGAGGATTACCATTCATATCCTTTCCAGACTGTTCAATAGCTAAAGTGTGCAAGATTCTTGTTCTATCACTAGCACTAGGAACTGCATTCATAAATGAACTAGACATAGAATTTACAGAATCATGAGTTAATCCACCCCAAGCCATGTCATTATAAAACTGATCACTATAATTATAGCCCTTGCTTACACCATATTGTTTAAGTGCTGCTGCAATGTTATTAACGTGAATTGGCATGTACGCATGATGGGAATAATTTAAATTTTGACTTTGTCTATATGAGAAAATTAATTCAGCGTATGTTCCTGATGTATTTGCGTTCGGATTAGTTCTAAATTCCCAAACTAAAAATGCATGAATAGACTCATGAAGGATAGTTCTAGCAATTGATATGTCCGAAGCATTTCCGAGTTTTTCAAGATCAAATGTTGTAGTGACCACACCATTGCTTACTACAGGTGTAGTTGAAGCTCCAGCACCATTAGTTAAAGGACCTGAATTTAATGTCCAGTTGAATGTAGGCGTTCTACCATTAGAAAAAGTTTGCACAATATCTCCAACTGAATTTCCTTGAGCGTATATTGTCAATTGATTAAGTACATCTTTTATACAGGGAGGAACGTTTTTTCTTATTATATTCTCCCAATTATCTGCTGTCGGAGCAGGAATACCTGATCCTGATGGTAGATATATCCAGAGTCCGGAGTAGGGGTCATTATAGACACCTCCTGTAGGTATGTAAAAGCTAAATGGGATAGTGATAAAATAATAATCACTAGAGCCTTGTCTATGACCAATCACTACAACTTCATCTAAGTCAATCGCTTCGTTACTTATACGACCACTTATGTTTTTTTTATTAAGATCATTTAAGTAATCTTTAGGAACATAGCTTTCAAAATATGTACCTTTCTTGAAAATCGCACCAACTTTAAATTTGCCGGATTGGTTGTAGAAACTTTTAATTCCGGAAAATGAATTTTTATTGTTAAAAGAATTGCCTTCTGGAATTGTTTCAACAATTTGATTTTTTAATATGCCTTCTTCATCTAAACTTAGAACCAGTTCTAACAAACCAAGACTTTTACCTTGTCCTATCTCTATCTTTATAACAGATGATTTATCATTAAGGTTACTTCTAACAGAATTTTCCCATTTAGGTCGGATTACATAGTTATTAGAAAAACTCTTAAGTATATCACGTTCATTAAGATTGTAAATTGATTTTGCCTTTTCCAATAACGGATCTGAATTATCTACATCTTTTCTGCAGGATATACCAATTGATACGAGGAATATCATTAATATTAAATACTTTCCAACTACGGATAATCGAGAATAACTAAGATTTGACATATTGATTAATTTAAGATAAAAAATTATTTAAAATTAGTAATGATTTTAGAGGCTTCTTTCTTAATCAAAAAGCCGGTAGGATTATTTATTTTCATTGGTGTTTCTAAGATTTCTAAAGCTTTATAATAAGCTTTATCAGTTTGTTTTGTTGACATATAAAATGACATAAGTTTGTATTTAGGTAAAAGTCGATTTGGTGTCATAAAGCTTGCTATTTCATAGTAATATTTTGATTTAGGTTTATTGAAATTAACAAGATTGTCACCTTGTAATACATAAATTTCTGTGTCAGAATATAAATGAATTAATATTTCTAATATTTTAAATGATTCTACAAATTTATTTTGTTCATTAAGCAAAATTCCATATTCAAGGAGAAACGCATTATTCCAAGTAAAAAAAAATTCTATATTTTTGTATAATAACAATGAATTAGTCTGATTAATAGTAGATAATTCATATGCTTTCTTCCATTTTAATGTATTTGATAAGTTAAATATATTATATAGTAATGAGATAATCATTCCTATATACATACTGATATGTATAATTTTATTTTTTATAATATATTGTTTTTTAGATGTTTTTGAAAGCCAACTAAGTAATGAAATTATATAAACTTGAATAGAAAATATTTGTAATGGATAGGAAAATAAGCATAAAGTATAGAAAATTAGTATAGACGACTTTAAATACTTATCATCTTTTATACTATTAATTGTACTTAAACTAAAATACAATAGCAATAAAAATAGAATTAAGCCAATTATTCCATTTTCTATATATGTATGAATATAATCATTCAAAGATAAATGTATATTATCAGCCAAAAGATGAAGATCATAAGAATGAATGTTTTTTTTAAAAAAATCAGCTTGATGCATGTTATAGAGATGATCGAATGATTTATATCCATAACCCGTTAATGGACTATCCTTACAAAGATCTAAACATAATTCATAGATAAACTTTCTTCCCTTAAAAGAAGATTTTTTAAGATTCATTAATAGGTACAATGGAAGCATTGTAAAAGATAAAAATCCTATAATATAAAAAAACTTGTTCTTTAAGTGGGTCTTATTATATAAGAGATATATAATACCTATTGAATAAGCTATTAAAGAAGATCTAGATTTTAAAATAAATAACATTAAGCCTAATATAATTATTGCTAATACAAGCGTTTTATTAGAATTAGTATTTAAATCAATAATTAAAAATATCGATGGAGTGAGAATGCATAAATATGCAGATAATATTCCAGTATTATTAAAAACTAATTTCAAAGAACTTAAAGTGCTTTTAGTTGGATAGTTAATTAATATATAAAAAAAAATAAAAAATATAATCATTAATGAGAAAAGACTAATATCCTTAATATAATTATGATTAATAATTCTTAGTAATAGGTAGTATGTTATTAGTAAAATACTTGTTTGATAATTTATCCCCAAAACAGAGAAAGTACTTGTGTTAAGTACTTGAAAATTATAATATATATAAACTAGTATTAATATAATATCAATATGGGTGATAAATATATTTAATTTTTTTTGCTTAATTACATATAAAAAAACTATGATGATATAAAATATGTTAAAAAAACTTATATATAAAGATGGTTGATAACTCAACCCAAAAGATTCTAAATGATTGAACAATAAGCTTACTATTAATGGGAGTATAATTAATCCGGTTACGAAAACTCTAGCTAGAGTCAGTTTGTTTAGCCTGATATTTTTTGTGTGGAACATTTTATTGCATATATAATTTGCACAAATATCTGGATTTGTTACATAGTAAAATATGAAATGATATTATAATTTATTCTTTGTTTTTATAAATTATAACATTGAGTTATATAAATGAAATTGTTCCTATTAAGGATGCCTAATAATATTAGGCTTAAATTTTGGAGCTATTTATGATTAGTTATTGAATATTTTACTTCATCTTAAATTCCTAATCAACCGATCATTATATATAAGATATATTTTTATATAAATAATTACGAGAGAATTAGAATCTTGTAATTTCGCTTCTATGAATTCCTTTAATATTTCGATAGCCAAAGTATCATTAGTACATAAATTGAAATCTTGAAGCTTTCCCCTTTCGCATGAGTATGATCTGGCAGGATAGCGATTTGCAGGCGAAAGGGGCCGGGCTATCGGTTATAAGTCCTCACCAGCTTACGCTCAGCCTAACCCTGCTTCCGGGCTTTCCACTTCTATCCCTAAGCCGAAGCGGTAGATCATGAAGTTTATGGCCTTCGGCAGAATGGATAGGTACAGTCATAAAATTCCTAATACCAGGCCCATCGCTGGCTGGCTTTTCCAACCAGCGATGGGGTGCCACCTTCTGGCCACACAAGCCTACTAAATCCTGGACATAAAGTGGGTAAGTAAGAGTCCCCTGCTTCCCTATAGGGCTGGGGCTGATGGCATGTAGTAAGTTAAGTTTATACCCTTCCGCAGAGTGGTTGATCCCATAATATACCCTTCACAGCGTCTTTAAACTACAGGCTTCCCACACCCTAGCGATGCCTCCCGACGGGGAACATTTTTTTCCTTTCTTACCGCAATGTGCTCGCTTTATCTTGATGCAGTACAAGCTCAAAAGTTCTGCATGATTGGTATTCAGAAACATCATTCGGAGGTGATTATCCTTATTGTATTGTGCTCGTTGCTGCTGTTTGCAAAGGCATTCTGGACGAGTTACCATGAGGTATTCAGTAGGTGGGAGCACGTGGAACGGCAGGCCAAACGATCCCTTATGCTCATCCGTGTACATTAGCAGCATGCCCAGAGGCGTAAGTACGAGGCGAGGGGTTACGCTGGAAAAAGGACGGGAAGTATTGGGTAATCGTTACGGCCAAAGGCTTTGAACTGGTAGATCCGGCAGAATCCAATTAAATTATATGAAACGCTCGGCTCAGAAACGACTGGCGCAATGGTACCAACTGATGTAGTTTTCTACAGATTCGTTAATCGTTTCCTGAATCGGTACTGCCTCTGGATTTATGTAGAGAGTACAGCAGAGCTTTATTACTATGACGGACTGATTACGGACAGTTCTCTGAAATGTACAGTACCAGAGAAGATTCATTATACTATAGAAGACAGTAAGTGACAATGAAAGGCTGACACGTATCCAGTTACCTGAACTCCAGTAAGTCAGCGGCCAGCAAACGTACGAGATCTAGTTACAAGACAATCAAACGTTGCTGGACGTGAAAACCGAGTTTGATTACCAGCGAGGAATTGTCATTGAGGAGCTGATGCAATTGGAGAATAAGCTTCGTAATGTGATATCTCCAGAATCTCCGAACCTGGCTCCTATACGCTTCAAATTAACTTGTTGAAAAAGCCACTCGTGTATGAAACAGAGGTAAATGCTAACCTTCTGCTCGAAGTAAAGCAATCGTCGGTTGCATCGTTGCTAGATCACCCTCTCCATAAGCTTAAATCGCCCCTTATTCCATCACCTGCTTGATAAACCATCTTTTTAGAGCCCTTGAGAGATAATGAAGGTACTCAATTAGCTAGCACAGATTTCTTTTGACTAGTGAATTACTGCCAGCTTTCACGGCCCAATAGTTATTAAACCCTTTTAGGTAAGGATCTAAATTCATATCCGCTTGTCATTCCCTTATTTACTGATAAATGGTTATAAATTAAGTATTAATCAGACTTGCCTACGTTTTTGTTCAAACTACTCGCCTGCTTACTCCCAGTTTCACCGAGTGAACGAGTGGCTTCACCGAGAACAATGGTCAGTTCACCAATTAGAGACATTTGGTAAGTACTTAATTGCTCATCTATGCGTTACTTTGCTCCAGCAGGGATGCAAGCGTTGCCGGTTCTTAACTCCCTTAAAAAGCGCTGCACGGGACGTTATCTAAGGCAACAGTTATGCTGGGAAACGCTCCTTGCGAAGTATTTGAATTGGCCGCCGCTTTATTCACCCTTTTCATACTTTTCTATGAGCCCTTTATTTACCCCCAAGGCCTCCTCCTTTTGGTTGCCCCTACCTACGGCTGTTCGATGTCAGCACCGGTGCGCGCTTTTAGAGGGTTTGAGCTCCTGGTCTCGACGCAGTGGGCTTTTCTTTTTCAAGTCGTGTCAGCATTGTTGATGAGCAATGGCTCAGGGCGTTGTTGATCAACAAGGAGTACCCTTAGAGAAAACTACTGCTGACCCTTCCAATCGGACACCCTCCTTTAGGTACGTCGTGAAGGGAGAGTATATTCCTGCCGTAGGGGATAGGGATGGCCGCACGCCAAGCCGCTGATGGAAAGCCGCTAGCGTGACAGACGTTAGCTAGGCGATCCGCTGAAAGTTTCAGCGACTTTAGTTAGAAGCGTTGATCCGGTAGCCTGATCCGACAACCCTTTTTAAAGCTGGGTTGGTGGATCTCGATTCGTTTTTTACTACTTCTTTTTTCCTGCTCGCTATGACCGATCAAGCTACGAAAGCCCCGCCTAATTTCTTAGAAAAGTACTATCTAAAGCTGGGTGCGATCAACGGCCAACCCAGAGCAATGCTCTCCGCTTCATCCAAAGCGAACCGGCCGCTTCAAGGGGGAGATCCACCTGAATTGCTGGTCGGACGCCGGTTTGGGTAGCGGGACCCTGTCGGATTGGGCATCCCGCTCTAGTGGTGTTGATCTGAAGAAAGACTGGAAAGCTATCCGAGATACCGGCTTCTTCCGTTTGTGCTCCCAGCGATGTCCCTGATCTTTCGCTAGGCGTAGGGATGATTTCGATTACACCCTTTTCTGATCATCGTCTTTTTCCGCTGAATCGAGACGAATAGAACCAGCGTAATCTCTAGGGAGAGCAAGGGAAACGTAAGGGAAAGCGCTCTTGAGCGATGGGGTCTAAAAGAGAGGGTATGAACTTTACAGGGCCTACGCTAAAAGCTCTGCTTGTTCAAAAATCGGTGTGCCTTACGTCTTGGTATTAGCAGCAGCTTAGAGCGGCTTCATGGATTTCTCTGGCTAGTCCCGAACGGTTAACGTAGCTGCTTAGGATCGATGGATGTTGAACGGGCGGGCTGGTTCTGGCGGGAAAAAGCCCCGCTTGGTTTTAGCATCCTTTGCTGATTCCACTACCGGACAAAGGATGATGCCGGAAAGAAAGCTAGACCACCGTTGCTTAAAAACGTCTCTTCTGCCATGGATTCTCGCATGCTGCCAGGAGAAGCCAGAGACATGAATGAAGCGTTGAGGCAGCTACCTGTTTTCAACGCGTTACACCGGATGCCTACGTCGACAAAAACGGAGGATTACGGCAATCAAACCAGGTGGTTGTTTCACTCCGAATCCGATGAGCCCTGGGGAATAGCCTGGAAGCAAGCAACTTATTTTTTACTTACGTATATAATTGTTACGCCTAACATTGAGGTTGTTACGAGCCTGGCAGTGACGATCTACATCAACTCAATCAGAACGGCTGTAAGCACTAAGAGTATAAGTTTGATTGGGTGGCTAAAGATATCGCTGATGAGGAAGTGTAGGGCTAGCAGAGCAACTTCATTAACTAAAATAGTGGTAGGAGCTAACCATACAAATCAGCTAGTATAGTTATTAGGAGCTACCTTGATTTTATCAGCACCTAGTAAGCAAAAGTTACCTCTAAAAGGAAAGCACAGCGTAAGACAATAGATACTCTAGCGGCCAGCCAAATGCCTTTTTTAGTACAGCAAGCGGGAATGCCGCTGGAGCGTCCTATCGCTTATTGTTTGAATATAAATATCTGATAATCAAGTAATTATATTTTTATTCTGTAGTGTAAAAGTTAATTATAAGTTAATAAATAGTCTTAAATACTTGATAGTCAATGTTCTAGTCTTAATCTTTTCTTAAGTATGGCCGAAGAAAAAGTCAAACACCTTACTCTTAGCCAGGCGGCATTTAAAGACTTTGAGCGGTTAGCCACTAGCTATAAACTCTATCATAAAGCGCTGCTGGAAGTCATGATCCACTACTTTAAAGTCACGGGGATTGATCCTAGAGAGCCGCTGGCAGGAAATCCCACCGATGCCATCAAAGCCCTGGATCGGCGACTGATTAGCTTTATCAGGCAGCAGGAAAAAGAGCAGCTGCGTCCCATCAAAGACGAGCTGGCTTTGATTACCAAAAAGCTCTACGCCTTTGATGACGAAGAGAAGGGCCTGGGTAAAGTCCACCACCTGCGCAAGATGAACGAGCGGCTGAAACGCATCGCCGAAAAACTAGGTCTTCCCTAAACGTATACCGAGCATGGTCACTAACTTTTCAAGTCCCCTCAAAGGGGCCAATGCGGGCAGTTGCCGGCGCCTGGTGAGCTACCTCGAGAAAGAAGACAAGGGCCTAACTCTCGAGCAACAGCGGGGTTTTTTTTCAAGGGATCAGGATGAGATCCGCGGCCTGGAGGTCGTTGAGCGGATGGATGCCAACGCCGAGCGGCAGGGCCTAAAAAAAGAGCAGGACCGCTTCTACACCTTTACGCTCGATCCGAGTCAGAAAGAGCTCGCGCATATCGCTTCGGATGAGCAGAAGCTCAAAGCCTTCACGCGCCAGGCAATGGAAAACTACGCCGCCAATTTTCAAAAGGGCCTGGAGAGTAAGGACCTGGTTTGGTATGCCCGGATCGAGCACCAAAGGAGCTATACGCACGAAGATGAGGCCGTCAAAGCGGGCCTGGCTCAGAAAGGCGAGCTAAAGCCCGGAGCCCAGCTGCACGTACACGTGGTGGTCAGCCGCTTTGAAAAGCGCAGCCCGGAGCAGCAGCTTTCGGGCGAGCGCACCGGCTCGCTCTCACCGCTCACCAACCATCGACAAACGAAGGGCGTGATTCAGGGCAGCTTTGAGAGAACGCGGCTCATTGCCGCCAATGAAAAAAGCTTTGATGAGCTCTTTCAATACCAGCGTACTCTGGAAGAACAATTTGCTTACGCCAGGGCCTTAAAAAGCGAAAATCAGGCCGAGCGGCTCTGGGCCAAAGAGCAGGCTCTAAAAGAAAGTCTCGAGCGTCAAAAGCAGGAAGAGCGAGCCAGGCACCTCAATCAAGCGGCTCAGCGGTCTAGTGCAGGTCCTGAGCAGCAGGCCTCTAACGGCTTAAGCCGCTAGGAAAAGTACAATTCCTTTTTTCTTCACCTGTATCCCTTCCCTGATCATGGACCTGTTATTGTTTCGTTTACTGGGCTTTCTCTTGCAATGGATCGGCGTGCCCATCCTGCTCTACTACGCAGCCGGCTGGGGGATTCACTGGATCCTTGACATGCCTATCTTTCTAAAGATTCCCCCACTAGAAAGAGCGATTAGAAACCTATCCCCGCTAGCTAGTCTGGGAGCTTCCGGCTACTACTTGTTTTTAAAACTATCAGCTTTGCTGGAAGGCAAACCCAAAACCAGGGTCGAGCAAGCCTCGGCGACGAGTAAGACGAAGATTCGCGTGAAAAAAAGCGTCTTTACTTTTCTGACGGCTAACGGGGAGGTGCCCGTCATTCACCTGGTCAATCCCTTTCGCGGGGTCCTGATTTTGGGCGGGGCGGGCGCGGGCAAGAGTAAGAGTCTGATTGAACCGATCCTCACGCAGTCCATTCAGAGCGGCTTTACCGGCCTGCTCTACGACTTCAAGTTTCCCACGCTGGCGCAGGTAGCCCAGCAGGCGCTACTTCAGCAGCCCGCTACCAAAGGCTACTACGTAAACTTTGCGGATCTCAGCCGCTCGCACCGGCTGAATCCCGTGCACCCTTCACTGATGAAAACCCCCGCGCACGCCGATGAATACGCCCAGGCGATTTTGTATAATCTGAATCCCGATTCGATTAAAAAAGCGGACTTCTGGACGGATTCCGCCCAGAGCTATCTAACGGCGGTGCTGTGGTATTTAAGGCAGGGCTTTGTACGCTGCCCCACGCGATGGCCCTTCTCTTTGAACCGGTGGCAGGCGTTGTGGCGCTTTTAAGCCAGCAGGAAGAAACCTACGCGATGATTGCCAGTCTCCGGGAAGCCCTGGATCGCAAGGCCGAAGCCCAGGTGGCGGGCGTCGTGTCTTCGCTGCAAACCTCCCTGCGCAAGATCTACACCAAAGAAATCTGCTGGGTGCTTTCGGGCGATGAGCTGGACCTGGACCTGAATAACCCCGCGGATCCTAAGTTTTTAACGCTGGGCAATCAGGCGGGCCTTTCTGGGGTCTATGCCCCCGTGCTGGCCCTTTTAGTGACGGTTGCTGTAAAGCAGCTCAATCAGCCGGGTAAGCGGCCGAGTGCCGTGATTTTAGATGAAGCGCCGACCCTGTACATTCCGGGCCTGGAGCAATTGCCAGCCACCGCCCGCAGTAATCAGGTGGCGACCATTTTTGGCGCGCAGGATCTGAGTCAGATCGAGGATCTCTACGGAACGGCCAAAAAGAATGCTTTGCTTGCCAATCTAAACAATCAGTTTTTTGGAAGAGTGGCCAGTTACCCGACGGCTCAGTACGTGGTGAATCTCTGGGGAAAAGCCTACGTCAAGAGTGAATCGGTGAGTGAGAATAAGTCCAGCCACCAGGCCTCCGTATCGAAGACGCAGCGTCTGCACGAGCGCAGCCGGGTGACAGTGCAGGAAGTGCTGAGTCTAGAGACGGGCGAGTTTTTAGGCCAGCTCGTGGAATCGAATGTGAGCAGCTTTAAAGCCAAAATCCGCATGCAAAGCAGGGGAGAGGGTGTGCCCATTCCAGCGTTTAGAAAGGTCGATGCGTACCTGATCCGGGAGAACTTTAGTCGGATCCGAATGGAGGTAAAAGCGCTGCTGGAAAAAAAGGAAGATCCGGTCGGGCTAGACCCAGTCAGGCGAGACCCGGTCAGGATAGACCCCACGCAAGCGCCCACGGATGCAAAGCCGACGGATTCAGCGCAAAGCGAAGGCCTGGATTTTTAAACAGCGTTATCCTGATTTATAAATAGAAGGTAGCAAGCTTCTAAAAGGCGTAGAAGCTGCTGCGAAAAGGGCAGAATCAGCTCCGGCTCTACGATGGTCGAAAAGCTCTCATTAGAGAAGCCCGCCAGTAAAAGATCGTGCAAAAGCGTTTGCCACTCCTCTTGAGAGAAGCTCTCACAGCAGTCTTTGATGACCAGCAGGGGATTGTGCCATTCCGCTGGGCTTAAATGCAGCGGAAAGTCTTCTACCTGCTTGAGACGAGTTTCGATTCCAGCCAGGGCAGAGGACACCTGTAGGGTGGGAGAGGGAAGAAGCTCTGCTTCCAGGCCGTGGGCTTCGTAGAGCTCAAAGGCGGCCTTGGTGAAGGCGAGCATCTGATCGTGGAGAAAGAGCAGATTAGAAGGCCGCTCATAGACTTCATCCGTAGCCATGGCCGTAGCGAGCCAATCTTCCAGCTCTGCTCTCAGGTCTGCTACGTAATTCAAATCAAAGAAGTCCTCAAAGGCGGGGTGGTTAAGGATGGGTAGGACAGGGGAGGTAAGTGATGGCTCGCTTTTGGGTAGTGGCCTACTTTCCTCTAGTTCATGACTCTTTTCTAGCGTTTTTTCGGCAAAGAGCAGGTAACTAGCTTCCAAATGGCAGCACAACTGCTCAAAAAAGTAAACCAGGGTAGAAGCGGGTGCCTTCCAGTGATAACCATCGGCGTTGCCCTTCAAAGCGCCGGAGAGCAGCTCCCAAAGCAGGAAGCGGCATTCGGGGAGCCGGTAGCCGCCCCAGAAGCTTTCCAGGAAGTCCCTAGGATCCTGTTTTTCGGTTTCATCCAGCCAGACGGGTAGGCGGTCCGAATCAATATAGGTCGTTTTTCGCATGGCAAAAAGCAATTCAGTAAAACCATGCAGTGAAATTGGACCGGCGGGCGTTTCTAAACTATCCCCTACTGGCATAGTTTAGAAGCAGGGAATGCGTAATTTAGCTACTTGGAAGCGTTTTGTCCCCTTTAACTACCTTTGCCATGCAACCAACGAAAAGTCACATGCCCATTCACCACGGAAGAAATGTCAAGCGGTTTCGGGAGATGCTCGGCCTCAAGCAGGAGGGTCTGGCCTATGAGCTGGGCGAGGAGTGGACTCAGAAGCGGGTTTCACTTTTAGAACAGAAGGAAGTCATTGAGCAGGAACTGCTGGATCAGATTGCCCAGGTATTGAAAGTACCCGCCGAAGCCATCAAGAACTTTGATGAAGAAACGGCTATCTATAATATTCAACATAATTATGAGGGGTCGAATAATCAAGGGGCTATCATAGGACATCAAGTTAACTTTAACCCTTTGGACAAGCTCATAGAGGTCATGGATGAGAACAAAAAGCTGTATGAGCGACTGTTAGAGTCAGAGAAAGAGAAAGTAGCTCTATTGCGCGAAGTGCTCAAGGGGCAGCACTGAAAGTAGGGCTTGAAAGGTTTTTCTTCAGGCAGAAAACTTACCCTTGCTCCAGTGAAATGAAGCTAGGCATACAAAAGATGAAGGTTGCATAAGTTGCGTGGCATCGCCGAGAACAATACCAGCCTTTTTGTTCGACAGCATAGCTCACCTATTGCCTTTCTGAATGAAGCCAGCTGGGTCATCTCATCCTCCTCGAGCAACGCGTCAAAGCTAAAATAGAAGCCTTGGAAACGCCACTCTAGGTACAGTAACTATTTAATAAACCTCTTTAGTTTATCAAGTTTTGAATAATAGCTTCTTGAGTAAAAAAGCGTAAGTCTGCGTAGAAAACATTGTTAACTCTAATCTTCATCAGTAGATAAAACAGTGATGGACTAACCAGAAATGATTCGGTACAAGGTTTGATTTATACCTGTGAAACGCTTAACGCCTCTATCAGAATCTAAGTTTATAAACGTACTGGATCAAGCAGAATTCCTGTAAGCACAGTTTGAGCATGCTGTTCGGCTAGTGCAGTAAAGCTTGGTGCATGAATAATAGAGTTACCAAACATTTCATGAAATAGTGCTGACAAGACTAGAGGTCCAACAATGGAAAATGCGTGAACTTTCGGATCACCCATGCGTACCTCTCCGCGGGCCTGTGCTTTACCAATCAAATCGGTTAGCAGCGTGAGAACATGGGACACCACATTTTCGTACCAGATCCGGGCAAGATCGGGGAAAGTATGACTTTCGCTAATCACGAGACGGGCCAACGCAGGCACATTACTTCCACTTATCCGCGTTGCTGCGTACTTGAGCAAAACAGGTACTAGCTCGGCAAGTGATCCCTGAAAATTGGTCGAAACCTGTTGAATAGTTTGTAAGTGTACTTCAATAGTATGCTGAACAACCGCTCTAAATAAATCCTCCTTTGTGTCATAGTAACGATACAGGGTCCCCTTCACAATGCCTGCACGTTTCGCAATATCATCGAGTTTGGTGGCCGCGAAACCATATTCAGTAAACACATGGAGGGCTGCATCAATGATTTCGGCAGGGCGTAAATCCTTACGTCGGCTCCATTTAGGCTTGTTGTCCGTCACGTTTATTCCTTCTGAGAAACTATGGGTTTAAATTGATTCCGTTTGTATCAAAATAGTCGTTAAGCTTTACTACCGAGCCCTCGGGGTCGACTAAGGCAACATAGGTATCAGGTCGCAGCAAATAAAGGGCATCCTTTACCAAACCAGCTTTTCCGTATTCGGCGTGCCAGATAAAACTGTAAACTGGGACTCTATTTCGTTCACCCCATGCTTTTAATTCTACGCCCGGATCTCCGTAGACATGCACCTGCCATCCGATGATCGAGAGTGGATCATAATTGTCCACCTTTTGAACGGGTACCCAGGGTAATCGATCTCCTCCCTGAACGGCATCGGCTTTGCCGCTACTTAATGGACTCTCGTGGTAACTTAACATCGTTTGTGAAACGATCCGGAACATGTATTCTCGCACGTTTCCTAATCGATTCGCCAGACCCACAAAGATGGGGGCAATATAGTTACGAAGAAAATCAGCAAAACTGCCTTCGGTAGTAGCAAAAGTAAATACACGGTCTGTAGTCTCGACAAGTTTGTGAGCGAATTGCTTTCGCTCAATTTCATAGCTGTCAAGCAAATGATCAGAGGCTTGTCCCTTTACTACGGCGGCAAGTTTCCAGGCAAGGTTGATTGCGTCTTGAATTCCAGTATTCATGCCCTGACCACCTGCTGGACTGTGTACGTGTGCAGCATCGCCAAGTAGAAAAGTACGGCCTTGGCGGAAGTAATCGGTTACTCGGTGATGTACTTTATACGTAGAAAACCAGTTGACTTTTTCAATAGTAACGTTTAACGCTTGAATTGCTTTAGGTCCTACATCTTCGAACGTAAGACGTTCGGAATTTTCCCCCCGCTCATCGTGAACGATCCCGACTAATCGATAGTTGCCCGTACCGGTATAAGGTAACATTACCATGAAATCAGATTTTTCAAAAGCTATCTGGGCTTCGCCGGAAGGTTCCACTCCAGTGGCTACAACGTCTGCTACATAGAATAAACCCTTATACGTGTCTCCTTTAAAACCGCTACCGATTTGATGGCGGATAGGCGATCGTGCTCCATCGCAAGCCGCTACGTATTGAGCTTGGCAGATCGCTTCCTGCCCATTCTTATCTTTCAGTCGAGCAATGATTTGATCGGTTTTCTCTTCAAAAGACAAAAATTCAGTCTGACGCTCTACTTCCACTCCAAGGGTTTGCAGACGTTCGATTAAGAACTGCTCATGGCGATCCTGAGGGTAGATAAGTATAAAAGGGTAGGGCGAAATAGCTCCGCCCACATCGAGCATTTTGATCTGAGCCTGACGTTTGCCACCCGCCCACATATTCATGACGGGGATCCTATAGCCAGCCTTTATAATAGCATCGGTCATATCGAGTTGACGGTACAATTCCAACGTGCGAGCCTGAATAGCCATCGCTCGCGAAGTTTCCCCCGGACCGTTACTTTTATCAATAATCCTAACCTTAATACCCTGCTTAGTGAGCCATAAAGCGAGTGTTAAGCCAGTAGGGCCTGCCCCAACGATCAAAACTTCTGTCTGTAGCATAAAAGTTTTTGTTAAAATAAATGACTTTAAAGTCATTAAATATAATCAGAAATATTTTGATAGTAGCTTTTATGTCGAAAAAGCTTGAAGCTGATTGATATTAGCGTAAGAGAAAGAATCAAAAAGCGATTAGAAGGAATAGCGTATTTAGTAGAAACCTAGCACTAACTGACGAAATGGGAGTAGTATTAAAATCAATGATTCACCATAAAGGCCCCTGTAGTAAGAGATGGTTTTAAACACTTGACCAATGCTTGCTTGTCTACAATGCTGACTAGTAAAATCTCATAGAGCCGGTTAGTAGGCTCAGCAACCCTGGTAATTAATTCGAGTATTAGCACTTAAAGGTCTTAGTTATCTTAGGTTTTGGATTAGCTGTTGCCTTTGATGTGGCCCCTTCAAGCGGATCCTTTCAATTGATTTATTTTAATCAAGAAATTTTGTGAAACCGAATGGTTGCATTTAAATTTGCAACCATTCGGTTTCACAAAATGAAAAGTATATACGATGAGACGAGATATTTTCCAGGCAATAGCTGACCCGACCAGACGGGCCATCCTGGCGTTGATTGCCTTACAGGCCATGACACCGAACGCCATCGCTGACAACTTCAACACCACCCGACAGTCTGTTTCCAAGCATCTACGCATACTCACCGAATGTGAACTGGTGAAACAGCAGCAACAGGGAAGGGAGATTTACTATTCGCTCGAAATTGAAAAAATGAAAGAGATTGATCAGTGGTTGAACCCGTTTAGAAAGATTTGGGAGACTCGTTTTGATCAACTCGACCAGGTATTATCAACGCTTAAAAAACAGGAAAATGAAAACTGACTTGCTATTTGATTTTACCGTCGACAAAACGGCTAAAACAGTGAACATTACCCGAGAATTTGATGCCGAGCTTTCGCTGGTATGGGATGCCTATACTAAACCGGAAATTCTTGACCAATGGTGGGCACCTAGGCCCTGGACCTCCAAAACAAAATTTATGAATTTTGAAGTGGGCGGACGACGGTTTTATGCCATGGTAAGTCCTGAAGGACAGGAGCATTGGTCCATCCAGAGGTATACGTCGATTAGTCCTAAAACGAACTTCAAAATGTTCAATGCTTTTGCCGACAAAGATGAAAATCCTGAGTTGCCCGGTTCTGATTGGGATCTTAACTTCAGCGAATACAACGGAAGAACAAAAGTCAGTATTACGATTTATAATGAATCCCTGGAACGTATGGAGAAGATGATTGAAATGGGCTTCAAGGAAGGAACGGCCATGAACATGAAAAACCTGGAAGAGTTATTGGCAAGTTTATCGCAACGAAAGTAAAGCATGGTTAACATCGACTTAGGGAAGTGAGGACTGGAGGGTTTATAGATTGAAAGGAGTATCAATTAGCTTGTGTAGTAGACGGCTGCCAATACCTCCGCTAGGACTAAGTTGTAAATCGTTGATTACGACGGCGAACGGATTGTTGTGTACTACGTTTGAACTGCAAAGTTTCCTGCGACCGAATACTCGTTGGAAGCTTTGCAGTCCAGTGGGGGCAAAGCTGTAAAGGTCGAACCCACTGAATTTGCTTTAGCTTGCCTATGACCTATGCAAGGTTAGTGCTTATACTTAGAAGGCAGTACATTACCTGAACAGCTTGATTTTTATTCTAGCTGGATTGAAAGCTTATGAATTGATTTAATAATGATCGAATAGGTAAGCTTATAAACTTTAGGAATTAGTGATTTCTACCGGACAAACTAGCTGTTCCATCTTGCTTCGTGGCTAATCCCATGAGCTCCCTTTGAAAACGGTCTATGGCACTCAGCTCAGCAATGATCTCTAACTATACCTTATCCTTTTCTGCTTGCCTGCTAGCATTCTCTTGCAAACGTATTTCTACACCAACGTGACCGGATGAATCAAGAAGATAGACTTTCAGACTAAAGAACGAATAGCCCTCCGTCTCTCCAGCTTCATAGGCTAGTACCTCTTCTTTAGCTGGATAACCTAGAAGCGATCTTGAAAAATCTTGTAAAGACTCGCTTAGAACATATACTTCAGTAGGGACCATGTATCGCTCATTAGTTGCCTTCACTCTCCATTCAACCAGGTGATCGTCTTTCCAATCGCTAGCCATAGTTTGAGGTATATGATTTTTGTAAGTGTCTATATGTCAATTAATTGAACTAATAATGTTTCCCCTGTATAAGCTCTAAGACAAGCTGAATCATCCATTAGCAAGTAGTCAAAAAGCCTCGGCTGATGCTAAGTATTTAACCGCTGAGATCATTTCCTTGAAATGACATTTTCATGAAGCTAACCATAATAAAAAACTTCTAGATTCGAAGGGAATTGAAGCCTGGTAAAACTTTGCCAATGGGTTATTAACTCTCAGACTTGGCCTACTGATGCATCACGGAGCTAATGTGATTAGCAATGGCAGAGACTATTGTAATCCAATCGGCCATATGAAGTTCATGACCCGTTCCTTCTAAGGTGATCCGACGAGCATCCTTGAGCTCCGCTAGCAGTACATCCGTGTGTTTGTAAGGCCAGATGAGGTCGTCGGTTCCATGAATAAGCAAAGTCGGCTGGGTAATCTCCGAAACTCGCCCGTAGAATTCCTCTCCGCCTTGTAGCGAGGCATGATTGAACATACTCACGTAATGAGTGGCCCGCTTGAATTCAGCCCGAATCAGCTGTTTCTGCTTGTTTTCATCAAAAGGTTTCCGACCACTCATCAAGCGGGCTCCTTGAACCATGTACTCGACCACGGCCTGCTCATCAGTCCAATCGATTTCCACTCGTTTAGCCTGAAAAGCGACAATACGCGGGTCCATCTCGGGGATGGTAGGGTCGGAGTCCCCCCAAGGACCTGTTGAGATCAAGGTGAGGGACTTAACGCGTTGAGGGTATTTGAGTGCTGCCATTTGGGCGATCAATCCGCCCAAAGACATGCCTACTAAATGAGCCTGAAGCAGCTCGTAACCGTTTAGTATGCCGATGACATCATCCACTAAATCATCTAATCGGTAGGGGGGAGGCCCCGGGGTATAGGTAGTCGATTGACCCACATCCCGATTGTCATAACGAATAACAAAATAGCCTTTAGTAGCCAGTTGCTGGCAGAAAGAAGTGTCCCACCAGAGCATGGAAGCCGTGGCACCCATTAGTAGCAAAACAGTAGGCCTACCTACCTGGCCGAAGTTTTGAGTGCATAATTGCACATCTTTGTGTTGAATCTGGCGTTCGTTCATCGACGTATCGTACAAGTATTAGCTGCTAAAGCCCTAGGCCAACCCGCCCCTTTGAGCAAGTATACCTGGTGCTCAAAAGTAGTCCCCTAGAGGCGGACCCTACTTGTATAAATTCGACATTTTACTCAGAACGAAACAGGGACAAATCCTGCATGAAATAGTTCATCGGCGATTGGCCAGCAAACTCATTGACCTCTCGAATAAAATGGGACTGATCCGAGTAACCGGCCGCGTAGGCCGTTTGGGTTAGCGAAGTGGGGTCATCCATAAACAAATGAATGCTATGCTCAAAGCGAATGATGCGTGATAATAACTTGGGACTAAACCCGGCTATCGTTTTAAAGCGCCGTTCCAATTGCCGTTGAGACAGATAATACTGATCCACTAACGCTTGAATGGTGAGTTGTCCTTTACTAGCAGTGATAGCCTGGATGCAACGGAGGATGCCTACATCGCTACTCAACAATCCTGCTAATCGACGCTCAAAAAATACCGTTAGCCGGTTGATTCGCTCTGCGTTTGATTGAGCGAGTAGAATGGTTTCTTCGAGGTCCTTTCCGACTTGCCCTAATAAGTCGGAAAGGGCTAAATGTTGATTATTGAGTTCATGGGCGGGAACCCCTAGCAGTACTCCCAGTGCTCCGGGATGAAAGTAAATGCCCACCAAACCCACTGCTTGGTCAGTCACATACTGAAAGGATCGCTGGGTCTGAGCTTGTATACTAGCACCCGTAAGGATTTGCGTAGGCCCCGAGGGCTTTTCAAGTCCCATCGTCCCTTGGTACTGAAAAACCAGTTTGGAGGAGCCCGAAGCGACCGCCCAATGCAAAAAGGGGGTAGTTAGGGGCGTACTACTTTCCAGGGTCCAGAAAAAATGGATGAAGTCTCGGAGCCTCAGGGAAGGCGTATAGCGTAAGTACTGCATAGGTAACGATATTTAGTACAGCACAAGCAGGAGAGCTTTAGTTAGCTGTGAATATTTTCTTACTATAAACCCGTCCTGAAAAGTAAAGTTAAGCCAAGATCAATCTGCTTGGCTTATCCCCTGTGTATATCATTAAGTGAATGGTAGTTGCAGGGTCCCAAGCAAAACGCAGGAATTTAGCTACAAAACCGCAGAATGGGCTCGTATTTACCGAGACGATTCGATGGTTAGAAAGTACTGCATTAGATGCATGTGTTCTTGCTAATGTTGGGTATCTTGATTAACAGTTCTTTTGAGGCAATCAGCAACCCGATACATCCATGAAAAATGCTTCTTTTATAATCACGTTTATCTTACTTTTTATAGGCTATTGGGCCCAATCACAAACGCTGACAAAAGTTCCCGCCAACCAGCAGGAAGCGATGACCCAACTACTGAACTATTCAAGACCAGTCCCTAATCATGCCCTACTAGCCAACCTGGTCGGGACGTGGACGTTTCAGGATAAAACCCTACCATTTGTGAAAGGAACGGTTGTCCGAAAATCAATTTTTGAAGGACGCTCCTTTGAGGTAGCGATCACTGGTGGCCAGTTACAAATACCCATTGCTGATGGTAAAACAAAGTTGTCAAACTATCAGGGCCTGGAGATTGAAGGGTATGATAACGTCAAGAAAAGCTATGTGACCACCTCCATCAACAACCACATTGGTAGTAATGCAGCCCAACAAATCGGACAATATGATCCCCAAACCAGCGTGATCATCTATGAATGGGAAAGTGAGCTAGTACCAGGAGTGAGGCAAAAAAACCGAAAAGTGTTGCACCTTCTTGACCCTGATCATTATAGCGAGGAATATTATGAACAGCAAAACGGTCATTCGAAGAAGACTAGAGAATTACTTTACACCAAAACCATACCCAAATAATGGGTTGTGACTGGTGTTAACCACGGCCGACTCACTGAAAATTCACTAAAATCTGCCTTTTAAGATTTTAGAGTTACGCTAATCATGCACTCTTCTGATTCTTGTTGAGCAAATCCGCGAGTAATAGGATCAGTGCTTCCAAATCAGATGCCCATGGAAAGTTGCTTTTCTGGTTCGTTGCTAGTCCTGCTTCTGGTCATAACTCGTTAAGGCGATAATTACCCCATACTAATCAAGGCTGCTGACGAAATAGACGAAAAGTTTGGTAACGTCTAGGTCAGGCATGCCAATAGTTGAAACAACAACATCGGGCTATAAGGATTCAACTAAAGTGCTGAGTCGGTGGTTGTT
This sequence comes from Siphonobacter curvatus, assembly GCF_002943425.1. Taxonomy (NCBI): domain Bacteria; kingdom Pseudomonadati; phylum Bacteroidota; class Cytophagia; order Cytophagales; family Cytophagaceae; genus Siphonobacter; species Siphonobacter curvatus. The sequence continues at coordinate 20,292 of NZ_PTRA01000009.1, read as the reverse complement.
CCTAAGCAGTAGATACATCAAGACAGGTAAGGAGCAGAAGCGTTTTTATTATTAGCTGAGGCTTTCTCTGGGTTGATTCAATAAGCTATAACCCTACTCGAACTATTCACAGGGTTGCTTCGTCTTAGTTTATTTAAGGCTGATTAAAGACCTATCGTATTCTTGAGCGGTAGCGGTAATATGTTCTCATCAGTCAAAAGAGTATATTTATAAATCGTCTTTCCTCTTTTTTTTGGGAATTTATACCCCGACACCCGACTGGGATTTTGTCTATTTTCTGCTATCAGATAAAATGAGTATTGCCCTGAATGTTGAAGATATCTTCAACACGCAACAATTTCCAGTAGCTCTATATAGCGATTTTCTTTCCATGGAATCGCTCAATAAGCTTACTACACGATATGTAAAGTTAAGTTTAACCTATAATTTCGGTCAATCATTCCAATCTAGGCAAACTAGGAAAATGGAAAAAGATTCAAGGGCAAATTAGATACTATTGCATTGGTATGCTTAGATAGATGATCGTGCTAGATTACCAGCATCTTTTCCGTTTGTACCAGCTTCTAGATTTCCAATTAGAAAGTCAGGTTATACTCTATAACTGGTACAAAAGCTTCATGCGTACTAATCAAGTATTTGAAATACAGGTCCTAAAAGCAACTAATTACAAGCTGAGTTTCTTTTAGCAAAACGGTTAAATAGTATATCGATAAAATCACAAAGCTATATTTATATGCATATCAATGAGTTAACCTAATAAGCAATGAGTGAACTCTACTAAGTCTGGTGATCTGATGCAACATTTCATTTTAGTACGTGTCTTTTCAGTGAATTCATTCAAATGTTAATGGTTTATTCCTATGCTTTGTGTTCAACGCTACCTCTTCATCTATTTCGTCCTGGGTATACGTACCTTCTCAATCGCTCAAGATAATCTTCTTTCAACCACAGCGATGCGGGAAGATCTTCAGTTCATTCGGGAGCAATTATTTAAAGTGCATGCCAATCCATTTTCCCAACTACCGAAGGATAAATACAAAGCATACTTTGATTCGCTCGAAATGGGGTTAAACCATCCCTTGTCCATTACTAACTTCCAGCAAAAGGCCAGCGTTGCCCTGCTACCGCTCGGCGATGAGCACGCAGCGATATCCATTCGACATGCAAACGCCCAGAAGAAGGCTCCGGCCTGGGCCGATAGCGTCGCCACCAATCTATCTTATCAACGGCTAGGTAATACCGGGTATATTTTCGCCCGTTCCTTTGCTACAAGAGGAAACCAGGATTTACTAATTTATGAGCGTTGTATCGACAGTATTTTTGCCGTAATCCGTCGCGATAAAGTTACGCGTCTTGCCATTGATGTTAGTACCAATGATGGCGGGGCATCCGCAGTCGGTACTATGATAATCAAGCACATTTTCCAAAAACCCTACAAGAATTATTCGATGAATTGGAAACGTAGCGAAGCGTATCTGGATAAACTAAGATCGTGGGGATTTAGTGATGAGAACTACAAAAAAGCCCTACCAGGAGAAATACTGCACTTCCCTTCCGGGACAGTTACACCAGGCAAGGTGTCCCATCCATTCCAGGGAAAAGTGATTGTGGTCATCGGTCCCGAGACATTTTCCAGTGCGATTATGTTCGCAACACTCGTGCAAGATAATAATATGGCTTTATTGGCCGGAGAGTCACCCGTGAACGGGCACCCAACTCATTTTGGCGAAATGTACTCGACCCTTCTTCCTAATACCCAACTGGAGTTACGTTTTGGAGTTAAAGAATGGATCCGGCCGGCTGGACGTGACAAAGTGAATAAACTGGTGCCGGATATTCCATGCAAACTCCCCGTTGACAGAGACCCTATCATGCTTGTTAAACAACTTCGATGGTAGGGTTTTAAGGACTAAGCAGCTTACCTTGAAAAGCCATTCTGGGCTGTTCTGTACAATTGGTACATCAGGCTTCAAACGCTATCTAGTTCTTTATTTGAATCTGTCACGTCTTCATTTTGATGTTCCGAGTATTTTGTAAACAGTTGCGTACCGATGTCAGTAAAGGACTAGTGCAAAACGCGATTATTTGCTGGAATTATCTGTATTTGACTGAGCAGATTGTCAAAAATCCCGAATCCGGGCGTACCGATTGGTAGAATTGATTAGCCGCTCATCGCCTATAAGTTGGCCACATGTAAACCTGCAAGGTGAATTTGATTGTAGCGAAGCAGTGCTATGCCACCAGGTTGAATTTGATTTGGACAAATTGCTGAGTGCTAATCTGTAATTTATTTCCTCTATGGACTGTATTTCAAATACTTATCAGGTGCTAACCCCGCAACTGTTTTGAAAAGTGAGTGATCTTTCCTAAAGCCTAGCAATAGAGAGGAGTTTGTTGGAAAAAGCATGCAAGGCTAATCCTATCTATTGTCTAAAATTAATAGTTGTTGTATGTCTACGATTCTTATCTAAGATTAATCAGAGATGAGTTATTGCATCCTATATCAGTCCCCATGACTTAGTACTGGTCACGTTCGCATGTCTCACTTCTCACTTATAGAATTTAGAATGAAGCTTGAACTTAACCTCTATTTTCCATGAAAAATCAGCAGTTTAGAGAACTATTAATATACGTTTACAAAGAGGCGTCAGAAACTGTATCTGCTTTACCTTATAAACCCAAACCACGACCTCTGTTTGAATTAACCCTATCACAAGAACTCTTACAATTATTATGGAGTAAAAATATAGAGATAGAAAACTTATCAGTCAATGAATATGATGCTTTATGTTACTCCTATGGATTGGGATGGAATCATGAGATTTTACAACTTCGTGAAGAGTGATTTGCTTAGTCTTTGTACTTATTTTCTGAAGCTCCTTAGAGCAAAGAGTACCCTTGGTCACTCTAGAGGGGTTAGTTGCTAATAGTATATAGACAAAAGGATAGTTAATGGGAAAGAGGCATGACGTTCCATTCTTGAGAATTTATTGGTAAGTCTGGTCTTCCATAAGAAGGGCCCTTGCTCTCGTTTCAGCTTAGGATGGCTGAAACTTTATTTTACCTTATCTGAATGGTCGTTTGTAAAAGGTTATGGAATGAAAGAAATGTATTAGGATAAGTCGTGAATGCCCTGTTGCTTGAGAAAATCAATAATGTCTGAACGAGTAGTCATGGGTTTAGCCAAGTCATTAGGATTAGGTAAGTCTATTCCGTATAGGTAAAGAATCAGCTTCCAAATGATCTGTTCATCTTCCGACGGTTGATAACTTATGCTTCCCTGATCAGCCAATTGGATTAATTCGTAAGCCCATCGGTCAGCTGCATCCAAAGAAAAGCTCCCTTTTAATAACTGCTTGTAAGTATCAAGCACGATCTCTTTGGTTAAAGTAAATGATTGCTGCCCGATTAGACATTGGCTAGCCATTTGGAGTGCTTTCATAGCTACGTTACGATTCTTCTCCGGGTTACCAAATAGCCCCATCGTTTCTTGTTCAATCGTAAGTAGCCTTTGAGCAATCTCTTCGTAGGTGATTCCATAAGTCGCTAGGCGAACCACTTGACTTGTGTAGGGTTGATATTCATCCCTTGACTCGGGTATGTCATTCACACCAAAAGGGTCCCATTCTTGCCAGAGTAATTCGTCAATCAGAGTATAGAGACGAGCCTGGGGAACACTCAACTTCACAAGTTGCATATCTATAGATTGTTCTATAAGCGTCTGTATGTTAAGCAACTTCAATATTTGAAATACCGTTTAGAATTCTTCGTAAACAATTCTAAGAGTTGGATAACCTTACTTACACTTTTCAAACTCTATTCGTTCTTTCAAAGGTGTTCGGATTACTAGGTGGGTAGAGTCGAACGAAACTACAGATAAACGTTCTGAGCCAGGAGCATCCATTCCAATCGTTATTCCATCATATGTGAGCACAATGGCTCCTTTATTGATAGTATACCTATAACGTAAAGCTTTGTTTGGTTCGACAGGCTGGCAACTGGCTAGCGAGTCGATAGCTGTATAAGCCTGGGTGTGAGTAAATGTCAATCGTTTTCCCAATTGGATCTTAGGCGAAGTGTCTTTCCAGGTACCGATTAGTTGATCAGGTGTTAGGGAGATGATAACATCTGATTTATCGCGGCAGCCCATCGCGAAAAGCAAGCTTACCCAAATGAACTTTTTCATAGCCTATACATAAAGTTGTTGTCTCAATAAATGAGACCCCTTGGCAATCCCTTTAGTTGGAAAGGCTTGTTCTATAATCAATCCTTATGTTAAGCATCACGTAAAATAGAATATAGTTCGTTGCATGAAAACGATCATTATTAACATTATCTAGACCTAGGTTGATTCCAAAAAATCACATTGGCTATAACGTGCGGATTGCTTCTATCGTGGAAATCTTTGCTGTTAAATATCTGGCAGTACTAGAGCGGCTATCCTAACACTAGCGTAGGTCCGCAGAAGATTGAATTAAGCTAGGGGACTGATTTACCCAAACGACTACCTTAAAAAAACGTTGGAACAGGTCTTCCCTAAAAGCTAACTAGTACATCGAAAACCTAAATCTTCTTTGCACTTGATGCACACCACTGCTTGGGTAGAAGGTGGTATACTTCTTTATATAATTTACTGCACTACCCGTCAACTAATCTTCCTCATTGTTTTAAGCGTAGCGTAACCGCCATATGCATTACTTAAAAAAAGAACTCCTGGCCTTGCTGGCCAGTGATGAACGCTATTTTGATTTTTTTCAGGAAGCGGGCATCTGGACCTGGGATTTAATGAACCAGGAAAATCAATGGATGAGTCCTAGCTTCTGGGAAAAATTAGGCTATACGCCAGCAGAAGTTTCAGCGGTCTCTTCTGACATTGCATCTCTTTTGCATCCGGATGATAGAGCGTTAGTAACCAATGAGTTATCCGCCCATCTTGCTGATTCATCCTATCCCTTCGAACCCCTCATTCGCTACTTCCGCAAAGATGGATCTATTCTCTGGGTTCGCTGCCGGGGCATTGCCGTTCGCAATGCTGAAGGTCAACCCGTGCGTATGCTGGTTGCTCACCGAGACATTACTAAGGAAAAAGAAGCGGAACTCAGTGCTCGACGGGAGGCCTTACTCTATCGCTATATCACCAATAGTCAGGTTCTCTACGTAGCCCGAACGAATCTAGCGGGAGCCTACACCTTTGTCAGTGAAGATTATGCAAAATCCCAGGGTAAAACGTCTCAGGAGCTCATCGGTACTTTAGCTGCCGAGTCCGTCTTAGCGGAAGACGTGCCTCTAGGACTTCAAGCCTTTGAATCCTGCACGGCTCAACCGGAAGTGCCATTTACCGTTATTCTTCGCAAGAAGTCTGATGCGGGCCAACTTAAGGTGCACGAGTGGACCTTTATTGGACTAAGTGATACCGGCAATCAGGTCAGTGAAATTCTTTGCTTAGGTAGAGACATCACCGAGAGTTATAAAAACCAGGCTGATTTATCGGTTCTACTATCTGCTACTAGTGATATCCTTTCTATCGTTAATGCCGAAGGAATTATTACGTATTTGTCACCTGCCTGGAGCCGAATCTATGACTTTAGTGTCGAAGAAAGCCTAGGCCAAAACATCACTGCTTTTCTTCATCCCGATGATCGGGCTGTGGCCTTTGAAACCTTAGCACAAGCCAACCAGATCGGTTACGGAAAACTGGAACACCGCATGCGTCACCGGGACGGACATTATTTATGGATGGAAACCCAGGCTAATCGCTACGAATTGACGGGCGAAATGGTATTTACTAGTCACGATATCACTGATCGTAAAAAATCCGAAGCAGAACTGCTTCGAACGCGGCAACTGCTCGAACAAACGGCTGAAATTGCCCGGGTGGGCGGCTGGGAATACATCGTAGCTACGGGACAAGTCAATCGTTCGGCCGTAGCCCAAGCTATCTACGAAGATGCTGCTGCCTTACCCACGAGTGCGGAAGCTGCCCTTAATGCGTTTACTGACGAAGCCGTGCGAGAGAAGGCCCGAATGATTCTAAGGGCAGCCATTGAAAAGGGTACCCCTTGGAACTTTGAAGGCCAAATTCGCACCGCACGAGGGAATCTCAAGTGGATCCGAAGTCAGGGTCAGGCCGACTTTGAAAATGGGATTTGCCAGCGGCTGATCGGATCTACCCAAGATATTACGCGGGACAAAGTAGCCCAGATAGAGCTGTTTCGAACCCATGAGTTTTTAGAAAATACGGGCCGCATTGCTAAAGTGGGGGGCTGGGAATTGCAATGGCCCAGCCAGCAGCTGTATTGGTCGTCGGTAACTAAGGAAATTCACGATTTGCCTTTGGATTTTGAACCTAGTGTCAACGCTGGCATTAACTTCTACGCAAGTACTCAGGATCAGGCTCGCATTAATCAAGCGGTCCAAGAAGCCGTGGAAAATGGAACACCTTGGGATATAGAGGCTCAGATTCGAACAGGTTCGGGCATACTTAAGTGGGTGCGTACGAAAGGAGAAGTTGAATGGCTGGACGGCAAATGCGTGAGAATCTTTGGTACCTTTCAGGATATTGATGATCGAAAAAAAGCGGAACAGGAAACCGAGAATGCCCGCCAGCAGGCTGAAGCGGCCAGTAAAGCTAAATCCGAGTTTCTGGCCAATATGAGCCACGAGATCCGTACGCCCTTAAACGGAGTGATTGGCTTTACAGAACTTTTGATGAAAACCCGCCTCGATGAAACGCAGCTTCAATATCAACAAATGGTATTTCAGTCGGCTCAATCGCTGTTAGACATCCTGAGTGATATTTTAGACTTCTCGAAAATAGAAGCAGGTAAACTCCAGCTCAGTGCTGAAAAGATTAACCTATGGGAACTCGCTGAGCAGGCCCTGTCCATCATCACGGCCCAAGGCCATCAAAAAGGCCTGGAAATTCTCCTAAATTTGGAGCCTAGGGTACCTACCTGGGTATGGGTGGATGGCATTCGTTTGCGTCAGATTCTAGTCAATCTCTTAGGCAATGCCGTTAAATTTACTTCGAAAGGAGAAATTGAACTTAAAATTGACGTAGTCCAGAGTCAGTCAAATCAGACCACTTTGCAGTTTTCAGTTCGTGATACGGGCATTGGGATTTCTTTAGAAAATCAGCATAAAATCTTTGAAGCTTTTATGCAAGAGGACCTTTCGACGACTAAAAAATTTGGTGGCACAGGACTGGGGCTAAGTATTTCCAGTCGTTTAGTACGCTTGATGGGAAGTGAGTTCAGATTGGAGAGTGCTCCAGGCCATGGCAGCGTATTTTCTTTTGAGCTTACTTTGCCCATTGAAGCCGAACGCTCCGCATCCTGGCCTCATTTAAGCTCAATCAAGCGGATACTCATTGTGGATGACAATGCGAGTAATCGCTTGATTTTAGAGCGGATGCTAGCCTTGGAGCAAATCCCTACAGCATTGGCTACGAATGGGATGCAGGCCTTAGAATTAGCGGCGAAAGAATCTTTTGATATAATCATCATGGATTATCATATGCCCTATTTCAATGGCATTGATACCTTAGCCAGTCTCCGTAGAAACCATCTCAATTATAGCCAGCCCATCGTATTAATGTATACGTCTTCGGAAGACGATGACGTAGAAAAAGCCTGTCAGGAATTTAGTGTATCCCAGCGATTGATCAAGCCTGTACGAATGCAGCAGCTTTACCAGGTTTTATCAAATCTAATGGCGTCTACAACTATGGAGCCAGAACCTTTTATAGCAGAACCTGAAGATACTTCTTTTACTCCTACACCCTTACCAGAGAAAACCCGTTCGGTGCTACTGGTGGAAGACAATGCCGTTAATCGCTTACTGGCGCGAAAGCTCATTGCTTCGCTTCGTCCCGATCTAACTATTTACGAGGCTCACGACGGTAAGCAGGGTCTGGCAGCGTACCTTGAACATGAGCCGAATCTTATTTTGATGGACATTCAGATGCCCGAGATGAATGGGTATGAAGCAACTCAGGCCATCCGGTCAAAAGAAACGAAGGGGCGGATTCCTATTCTAGCCTTAACGGCGGGTACTCTAGCCGGAGAAAAAGAAAGGTGTCTATCGGCAGGCATGGATGAATATCTCACCAAACCCATTGCAAGGGCCGTTTTAGAAAAAGCACTTAACGAATGGCTTCCTGATTGCTAAAGAATGCTGCTTTATGAAGAGGCCTATTAATAAAAATTAGTGGGCCAAAGAAACCGAATTTAAAAAGGACCTAGAGTCGCAACTCCAGCCACTACATTTGAACATGCAAGATGCGAAAAAGAATATAGTTGAGTCGTATATTTTTGTGATCTTGAAGATAGGCGTCCTGCAAACGCTTCACGTTTACCGCCAAGCGTGATAAAACCTAACATGTAGTTTTAGTGCTGCCGATTCTCAGATTTGTATAAGACTGAGAGTTTTGTTGCCCTAGACTTCGTATTTATTTATGCCTTTTCTACCGTTTAACTTAGTTTTTACTAGTATAGTCCAGTTACTAATGCATATACCACAGAAAAGTATTGAATAACCCTACAGGCCGTGGAAGGTTTACAGTCTTTTATTTTGGCGTGAAGTGTATGCCTTCTGGGAATTTTGCGAAAAAATAGTTTAAAACCTATGATTAGGTTTTAAAACTGGCATTGCAGACTGAGTACTCAGAGCATTGTACCTATAAACAAATTTCTGCTAGTGCCGTATGGAGCAGGAGCTACTAGTTTACCCGACGTGACGATTGGTGAAGATGCCATCGTGGCCGCAGGAGCCGTGGTGAACCGGGATATTCCGGATTGCACTATTGTAGCGGGCGTTCCGGCTCGGGTGATTAAAACCTTGTAAGTGAAGGAGACATTCTGTTCTTAAGAGGTAAACGAGAACCCGATGTTACGTTCTTGCAAGGCATCCATCAAAAGCTCGGTATCGATGTTCACTTGATTCTAGACATAGTGTATCAGTTAAGTACCCAAATGGAGTTTACTCGGTTCTGCCGGAAAAATGGATTTGTATTTTAATCTTTGAGTCCCTGAATTTCCGCTTACCTTTGCTAGCCATGAGAAAAATCACCGCCCTTTTCCTAAGCATACTGATGTTTACGGGCAGTTTGTTTCCGCAAACTGACATTGAGGAGGTGTATAAAATTCCGGGCTTACTCACGCATTTTCAGGAGCATCGGGCGAAACTACAACCGGATCTGAGCTTTTGGGGCTTTCTTCAAATGCACTACAGTCCGAGTTCTGAGCACGCCAAGACGCCGCATCCTCATACAAAAATTCCCTTCTACAATCATTTATCCGCTGGGTTTTTGTTTGTGATTAGCGAATTCAAGGCGACTCTTGAAAAACTGGTAGTTACCTTTTTCTCGTGCAATCACCAGTTTCAGTATTTAAATGCGTACGCCTATCAGACGTGCGGTTCCCTGCTCCGGCCTCCCCAGTTCGGTTAATTCCATTCTTACGGCTGATTCTACTAAACTACTCACCGCCAGGTGAGCTCAGCTGGGTGTGTTCTGCCGTTTGTATCAGCTCCCTTTTAAGCTCTAAGCGTTAATCTAAGCTCGCTTATGTAAAGGCGGGGCTGATCCTTCATTCATTTTTGGAATTAACCAAGGTACTTATGCTTCACGCGTTAATCGGATTCAGCATCCGAAACAAACTCGTCGTGGCCCTTGGCGTTTTAGCCCTGATGGCCTGGGGCGGCTATGCATTCACGCAATTGCCCATTGACGCCAATCCCGACATTACCAATAACCAGGTACAGGTCGTTACCCAGTCGTCTTCGCTGGCGGCTCAGGAAATGGAACAATTCATCACGTTCCCCCTGGAAACTAGCCTACGCAATATTCCGGGAGTTACCGAGATTCGCTCCGTTTCCCGCTTTGGACTGTCGGTCATTACCGTAGTCTTTAGCGATGCGGTAGATACCTACTTAGCCCGGCAATTAGTCAGTGAAAAAATTAAAGAATCCGAGCAAGCCCTCATGGCGACAGAGGCGGCTCCCCAGATGGCTCCCATCACCACGGGTTTGGGCGAAATCTATCAGTATGTGCTACGGGCGGCTCCCGGGTACCAAGATCAATACGATGCGACCGAACTACGAACGATTCAGGACTGGACCATCAAACGCCAGTTGGCGGGTGTGTCCGGCGTAGTGGACGTGAGCAGCATGGGTGGCTATCTCAAGCAGTATGAAGTTAGTGTAAACCCTGAAAAACTGCGGGGACTCAACGTGACCATTGCCGAGCTGTTTATGGCTTTGGCTACCAATAATGCCAATACGGGAGGTAGTTACATTGAAAAAGGCCCCGAAGCCTTCTTCATTCGCGGGGAAGGCATGGTACATAACGCCGAAGAAATTGGTCAGATCGTCGTTAAAACCATCAATCAGACTCCTTTACTCGTGAAAGACATTGCAGACGTACGTATAGGTCATGCCGTAAGGTACGGAGCACTGACTCGAAATGGAGAAGGGGAAGTCGTAGGAGGTACGGTACTTATGCTCAAAGGAGCCAGCTCGGAGAAGACCATCAAGGCTGTCAAACAGCGGATGGACGAGATTCGCTTAACGCTTCCTAAGGGCCTGGTGATTGAACCTTTCCTGGATCGTACGGTACTAATCGACAAAGCCATTCATACAGTGGCCAAAAACCTCGTTGAAGGCGGAGTGATCGTGATTATCGTGTTACTGGTATTGCTAGGCAATTTGCGAGCGGGATTGATTGTGGCCTCCGTTATTCCGCTGTGCATGCTCTTTGCCCTAGGTCTAATGCACACGTTTGGGGTTTCGGCTAATCTGATGAGTTTAGGAGCCATTGACTTTGGCCTGCTCGTCGACGGAGCCGTGATTATTATTGAAGGGATGATTTTCTATCTAGTGCAGCAGAAAGGACTCCTCCAAGAAAGTATGGACAAGGTGGCCCGAAAATCCGCTCAGCGCATGATGCAGTCGGCCTTGTTTGGTCAGTTGATCATCCTAATCGTCTATTTTCCCATTTTATCCCTGACGGGCATTGAGGGCAAAATGTTTCGGCCCATGGCTCTAACGGTGGGGTTTGCCCTGCTGGGGGCCATGCTTCTCTGTATCACCTATGTACCCATGATGGCGGCGGCCTTTTTGAAGCCAGATACCCAGGAAAGTGTTCTTTCTGAGAAAATCATGCACGGATTGCACCGGATTTATGATCCGCTTATTCGCCGGGCCCTTCGCTATCGGGCGGGAGTTCTGGGTGGATCATTAGTACTATTAAGCGTGAGTGTATGGGTTTTTACTCGCATGGGCGGCGAATTTATTCCGAATCTGGATGAAGGTGATCTGGCCATCAGCCTTACGCTCAAACCGGGTTCTTCGCTGAGTCAGACCATCGAGACCAGTACAAAAATCGAGCGGATTCTAAAAACGTCTTTTCCGGAAGTCGCCGAAGTGGTTTCAAAAATTGGTACGGCTGAAATTCCTACGGATCCCATGCCCATTGAAGCCGGCGATATTATCGTACGGCTAAAAGAACCCAAGGAATGGGTGACGACGAAGAGTAAAGCTGACCTGGTGGAAAAAATGGAAGCGGCCCTTAGTACCCTTCCCGGTGTGAACCTCGAATTTACCCAGCCCATTCAGCTTCGGTTTAATGAACTCATGACTGGGGTAAAATCCGACGTAGCCGTTAAAGTGTATGGAGAGGACCTGGATACCCTCTTTAGCAGGGCCAATCAAATGGCTGGCGTCATGAGTAAGGTTCGGGGCGTAGCGGACTTGAAAGTTGAGCAGATCGTAGGGCTTCCCCAGATGCTGGTGTCTTATAACCGGGCCCGGCTGGCCGAGTATGGCATGAATGTATCGGCCCTCAATCAAATCCTGAAAACGGCCTTTGCCGGAGAGGCTACCGGAGTCGTGTTTGAGGGGGAGAAACGCTTTGATCTGGTTGTGCGTCTGGACAGTACCCACCGCCAGGATATATCCGACATTCGGCAGATGTACGTGGACCTGCCCAATGGTAATCAAGTCCCTTTGGAGGAGTTGGCCAGTATTCGCTACAGCAATGCTCCCATGCAGATCTCGCGGGATAATGCCCGGCGACGAATTACGATTGGAGTAAACGTCAGAGGTCGTGATGTTGAAGGGCTTGTCGGCGAGATTCAACAGGTACTGACTGAAAAAGTAAAGCTTCCACCCAATTACTCAATCACCTACGGCGGACAGTTTGAGAATCTAGTTAAAGCGAAGTCCCGCCTGCTGGTAGCTGTGCCGGTTTCGCTCCTATTGATTTTTGTGTTACTGTTTTTCACCTTCGGTTCCATTAAACAGGCCCTGATGATCTATTCGGCCATTCCGCTTTCGGCCATCGGGGGCATCTGGGCACTTGAACTGCGAGGTCTCCCTTTTAGTATTTCCGCAGGCGTGGGTTTCATTGCCCTGTTTGGAATTGCCGTCTTAAATGGGATTGTGCTCATCAGCTACTTCAACGAGTTGAAAGCGGAAGGATCTACCAATCTCTGGCGGCGGGTGTTGCGGGGCACGAGCGTACGGTTTAGGCCCGTTGTGATGACGGCGGCGGTAGCTTCACTGGGCTTTTTGCCCATGGCTCTTTCCACGACGGCCGGAGCTGAGGTGCAACGTCCGCTGGCTACCGTAGTCATCGGTGGACTGGTTTCGGCAACTTTGTTGACACTCATTATTTTGCCCATCCTATACAGCTATCTGGATGAACCCTGGAAAGTCAGCCGGAAGACGTCCGTTACTGGATTAATGCTGGGATTACTTATCCTGGGTAATCTGCCTGCATCCGCTCAGGCATTGACGCTGGAACAGGCCCTTACCCAAGCTTTGGACCGTAATCAGCATCTAAAGTCGGCTGACGTTTCCGTGCAGGTTCAGGAAAAGTTACGCCGCTCCGCCTTTGATGTCCCTAAAACTACGCTTGATTTTCAGCGGGGACAAATCCAGGGCGTTTACCCGGATTATACCTTTAATGCCGTGCAAAGCATTGCCTTGCCGGCCTTCTATCAGGCCCAACGTCGTTGGCAGGAAAGGCAGGTAGACATTGCCCGGCAGAACTATCGGATTACCAGGAAAGAACTGATTCGCGAGGTAAAAAGGGCGTATCATGACCTGCTGCTTCTGCACGCTCGGCTGAGTGTTTTGCAGCAGCAGGATTCCGTCTTTACCAAAGCAGCTTACGCGGCAGGGGTCCGGTTCCGAACGGGCGAGAGTAATCGTCTAGAAGAGGTAACGGCTCAGGCCCGCCAGCGGGATATTCAAACCCAAATCCGCTCTATAAAAACCCAGATAAGCATGGCCCGACAGGCACTGGGGATTTGGTTGGGGCAGCCCGAAGGCGTAAGGATTGATACTACGCAGGCGATTCGTATAGCTTCCCGATTGTCCACACCGCTTACTCCGGATCTTAACCCTGAGCTTCAGCTTTTAGCAAGCCAGCGGCAGGCAGAAGAGCAACGCGTAGAGGTAGAAAAGAAGCGAGCTTTACCCGAGCTGCGACTCGGCTATTTAAATCAATCCTTTGAAGGAAGCGGAGGTTTTCAGGCGGTGCAGCTAGGAGTATCGATTCCTCTGGTGGCGGGCTGGTATAGAAGTCGGACCGAAGCGGCCCGGCTTAGTGCCCAGGCTACGCAGGTTGAGTATGATTACCAGCTCAGTCGCTTTGAGGGACTCGCTGCCATCCACCAGCAGGAAGTCGTCCGAACGGCTCAGAATCTAGATTATTACCTGCAGACGGCACTGCCTCAGGCAGAATTTATTCTCACCAACGCCCAAAAGAGCTATCTGGCGGGCGAAATCGAGTACGTAGAATTTGTACAAGCCAGCCTGCAGGCCTGGCAAATTAAAGAACAATACCTGGATCAGGTCTGGGCTTATAACCACGCCGTCATTGAACTGGAATCTCTAGTACTTCCCATAGACTAAACGCATATGAAAAAAATACTTCTAATGGGCTGGGTGATGACCCTGGTGGCGTGCCAGTCCGAATCTACTCAGCAACAGACCCCAACGCAAGCGGTTGCTACCACAGCCCCCAAACTGGAAATAGCCCTACCCATATCCATGGTAAAGCAAGCCGGCATTCAGGTGGGTCCTGCCCAGCAGATCAGCCTTTCAGAAATGATTCAGGCCAATGGTACGGTGGAAGCTCCCCCGCAATACGTGGCTACCATTAGTGCCCCCTTGGGCGGCTTTGTAAAACAGATGAATCTGCTGCAGGGTAGCTACGTCGAAAAAGGTCAGGTGGTACTTACCCTGGAGCATCCCGATTATATCAAGCTTCAGCAGGAATATTTACAGGCTCTGAGTCGGGTGAGCTTCCTGGAGCAGGAATTTGATCGGCAGGCCGAACTCGCCAAAGAAAACGTGGGAGCCCGCCGGAAACTCGAACAGTCTGAATCAGAATATACGTCCACCAAAGCCCTGGTCGCTTCTTTGGAAGCCCAGCTGCGGTTGCTGGGGCTTAATCCCAAGACTATACGTCAGGGCTCGATTTTGAGCAGTATCCAACTGCGGGCTCCCTTTAGTGGTTATGTAAGAAGTTTACAAGTAAATATTGGCAAGCACGTCAACGCTAATGAATCCCTGATGGAAATTGTCAATAAACAGCACCTGCACGTAGAACTTCAGGTCTTTGAAAAAGACATTAACAAAGTCAAAGAAGGGCAGCTCATCCGCTTTACTCTGCCGCAGATGAACTCGGGCGAGCAAACGGCCCGGGTGGAGCTGGTGGCTAAAACGTTCGATGGGCAAACCAAAACGGTTCAGGTGCATGGGCATTTATCCGAAGGGTTCGAATCACTCGTGCCCGGTTCGTACGTGCGGGCTCGCATTATGACCAGCGAGCACTTGGTTACAGCGGTTCCCAGCGATGCCCTAGTGCGAGATGGTAACCGAAATTACGTTTATGTTGTCGTTAAAAAAGATCCCGGACAATGGGTGTTTAAAAAAGTGCCCGTTCAAGCTGGAACGGTAGAAAAAGGCTATACCCAAATCACCCTTGACAAGGCCGCTCCCTATTCAGCAGAAATTGTTCAGAAAGGAAGCTACTTTATTAGTGCAGAACTGGCTAAAGCAGAAGGCTAACCTCTTAGGGCCTGGCCTTTAGACTTTTGAAAGGCTGGGCCTTTTACCACTACAGTCATGGAAAAACCAATTGCACCAACTAATGCTCAGCGGGGGCAACAAACTATGCTAATGGGCATTGCAGTAAACGTGGTATTAGTCATCGTAAAGGCAACAGCTGGCTGGCTGGGAAACTCTTACGCACTCATTGCCGATGCCCTGGAATCAGCCACCGATATCGTCACTTCCACATTCGTTTGGTTGGGCCTCCGAGTAGCCTCGCGAAAGCCCGACGAAAACCATCCGTATGGGCATGGCAAAGCTGAACCGCTGGCGGCCCTACTGGTTTCATTGGCTTTAGTAGCCGCAGCCATCCTGATCGCCGTGGAAAGCGTCCACAACATTCGAACGCCGCATGAAACGCCCAAAGCGTTCACACTGCTTGTTTTGGCGGGCATTGTCTTGGTTAAAGAAGTCTTGTTTCGTAAAATGAATCAGGTTGGATCGGAAGTGGATAGTAGTGCGGTTAAGGCCGATGCCTGGCACCAGCGGAGTGATGCTATTACCTCGCTGACGGCTTTTGTGGGCATTAGTATTGCTCTAATTGGCGGTCCGGGTTACGAATCGGCCGATGACTGGGCGGCCCTACTGGCCTCGCTGGTCATTGTCTTTAACGCTTACCATATCTTCCGGCCTTCGTTCGGCGAAATCATGGATGAATCCCCCGCCGGAGCCTGGAAAGCCGAAATTGAAGCCATTGCTTTGAGCGTGGCTCAGGTCGAAGGGGTTGAAAAATGCCTGGTACGAAAGACGGGGTTTGAATATTTCGTGGATTTGCACCTGGAAGTAGACGGCAATTTAACTGTTCGGGAAGGCCACGCCATTGCTCACCGGGTCAAAGAAGCTATCCGGGCTCAGAAACCCGCTGTTTACGATGTACTCATTCATATTGAACCCAGCTCATGAAAAAAATCGGGTGGATGCTTACTTTTATGGCTTCGGCCTGCCAAATGAGTTCGGATTATTTAATGATCGAAGCGTGGAATCCAGATCACACGAGAAAGGTAGAAGTGTACCTGGAAAAAGACTGGATGGCTTCATCCGAGCAGATTCGTTTGCGTTTATACCCTTCCACGAAAAGTAAAGCAATGGATTTAGCCGTGTTTGATGCGAATTACCACCGACTTCGATTAAGTACTCGCTTAATTTACTTGAGCTGGCAGGGCAATGATTCGCTACGAATCTATTATGACGATCATTTGAAGCGGCAGATTCTTCAAGCCGAGCCAGCTGGATTGATGCTCAAATACATCAAACAGTAATTCCAAGAAGCAGTAGCCTTTAAAGCTAGTCGCATAGGTTTATATTGGTTCGGGCATACTATGCCTAATTTTATATTACATTTGGTAAAAATCATATAATGATTGGGTAAGATTCCTCTATAACGCGTCAACATACCTTTTAAGGAGTAACGGGCTTGTTTAGGATATGTGTTTATGAATTTATGTTGTATAATTAACATTATGTTAAGCTAAGGCCAGTTTCTTAGATTGTGTCACGATCTTTTCAGCACCCTCTCTGCATTTTTGATTATTACTAGCTAGACCCATCATTTCTTTTTCAATCCGTGAAAGCTCATGAGCAATTTCATCAACAGTTGCTCCCCTAATAGCCAAGCTAACAGTTTAGGAGTATAAGTTTGATATTTGTCCCTAACATCCGACATAGAATTAACTCCTATATCATCCTACTTCTTCCATAGGAGGGCATCAATAAATTTATAAAGCTGATTTTGCGACTCTTTTAGTTTCTTCATGGCCATTTTCCTGTTGTAGAATCAATCCATATTTTAAGTAGTAAAACGATAATTTAGCGGTGATCTTCTTTGCACAAGCATCACAGAAGATGAGCACTTTTTAATTTATCGATGATTCGATTCGATACTTCATTCAAGCGGCGTTGCGAGTCATTAGTCATGGCATTGGTGATCAAAAAGACTCCGCATTGCTTTTTGGGATAAATAGCCAGCCAAGAAGAAGTGCCAAACGTTCCTCCATTATGGTAAAGCATTCGGCTCTCGGTATTGTAGTCGAATGTATTCCAAGCATAAGCCCTACCATATTGCTCGTTACCTGCTAACAATTGTTGGGTCTGGCGAATGACCGGATCAGGATTGGTTAGATACATTTTCATATACATCGCCATCGAACTAGTGGATGCTTTCAAGCCACCCGCATATAGGTAGCCCCCATTTTCCAAAGGCATTGTATGCCCTAGACTGTCTTTGCCAACAGCCACTCGAGCCATTTCATTGATAGGAACGTTAGCGAAGGTAATTTGCTCTCGAGAGCGTGAAAAGACGTATTTCTTTAGTAATACCTCAAACGATCGATTATAGACTTTTTCTAGAATATAGCCCACTAATTGCACACCTGCGTTCGAATATTGGTAATCTTTTCCTGTGGCGTTTTTCAGTCTTACCGTGGCTAAACGGTCAAAAAAGTCTTTCTTGGTCAAGGAATTGAAACAGCTTACCTGCTGATGAATGGTCATTGCTTTACTGTTACAATTAATATTCATTGGCAAGCCGGATGTATGAGTAATCAGATGGCGAAGCGTAATCGGGCGATTGGTAGCTAAAACAAGATTAGGCCATGATCCATCTAAAAACTTTCGTATGTCCTCGTCAAGACGGAGTTTATGGTCATAAACGGCCTGAGATAGCAATAAACCAGTGTACGTTTTTGTGATTGAACCGATCTCATAGAGCGTTTTACTATCAGGTTTTTTGCCATCATCCAACTTCCCCATGTGAACTTGAATGACTTTGTTATTGATGTAGACGGCACTCGATATCGCCGAAAATTTTTTGTCAGCCAGTAGAACGGCCAGTTCAGTTTGGATGATCTGTGTAATAACGCCTTGACTATCCGGTTCATTCACTTTGGTAGCTATACCAAACTTTCCTATATCATTAGCAAAAAGGTTTATTGACGGAGTAGCTAAAACTGTACTACCAAATGGCAGGGAAAAAATTATCAGAGAAAAGAATAGGTTTTTACTCATGGGCTTTTAAGGATGATGTGGTTCTATCAGTGGATCAAGACGGTAGATCGTTTACAACTAATCTAAAATAATTCAGATGCCTCACCTAGACGCCTATTGTAGAAGAAAAAATTAAATCAATTCTTAATTTACGCGGATAGTTCATTTGGATACTGAATGGTAAATGCACCCAGTAGGTGGACGTTAAGCGTATGATGATCGTTACCAAACAGAATAATTGCAAGAAGAGTCTTTTGTATGAGTCAGCTAAAACTGAGTTGACTACCTACCGGTAGTGAAGGTATTGTAATGTCTCCCAAAGATATCGAGAAGGCAAATCTCAGGAGATGTTACTGCATCCATTAATGACTACTTTTGGCTTGCCACGAAATTAGTTTCAATTCAACCTGTAGTGATAATGAGTCAGCTTAAATGGGAAGAGCTTAAAGTCTACCGACCCCTGCCTAAAGAGGCTCTTACACCTGCTTTCAAAGACTTTACTGCTATCATCGCCGAAAACCTCTTGCCCTATGGATTTAAAAAGGTAGGGCGAAGATTGATCAGGCCATCCAAGGACCTGTTACAGGTTATTCATATCGACACCCGAGGTAGTTGGATGGGTAGGAATGAAAGTTTTGAAACAGAAATAGGTTTAGCCACTGTCTATGATACCGATTGCTTCGTTAAGAATCATGAGCTAACCGGCTCTAAAAAAATAGAACGTCTTATTCCGGGTCTTAAAAATTATGGTCGGATCACCCAAGAGTACAAAGTATTTGCGGAGTTCTATACCCGAACACTCATTGAGTACATTCTACCTTACTTTAGGCGCTATTCTTCTTCAACTGACGTGCTGACTAATCGAGCCCAATTCAAAGTCGGTGAAGTGTCAGGGCGTAATGAAAACCTAATTCTTTTCTGCGAGCTTGCTCAGCATATGAATCAAGAGGCTTCCGCTATTCTAAGCAGAAAACTTGTTTTAGCCCGCAACCGGTCTTGCAGCGATGCAGCGATACAAGAGGTGGAACGCATTAACCAATACTTGCACGCTAACCAGTGGGATCAAATAGACCAGATACTTCTCGACTATAAAAGCCAGGTTGTCAAGAAGCTTAAGCTAAAGACCCAAGGCGATTGAATGTCATTAGCAGTAAATCAAGGTAGTAGGTTCATATTCATGAAAGCCTTTGGTAAGTATATTGACTAGCCGATTAACATAAAGGATTGATTTTACAACAGAAATGACGATTCACGAACTAACCTGGATTAAGCTTACTCAAGCAGCCTTAGAAGCTTTAGTTAACCGAGATCTACAACAGGCTAGTACCCTAATAGGCGTTCAACTTGATTCATTCTTTAGTACGGATGACGCCGTTTGGCTATGGGATATTCGACTTAACCAAGCTCGTCAAGACCCTCGCAGCTTGGATTGGATAGCACAAGTGGTTACGTCTAACCAACAGGTGGTAGGCCATGCAGGATTTCATGGGCCTCCTGATCAGATGGGTATGGTTGAGGTCGCTTACTCCGTAGTACCGGCACAACGAGGACAGGGTTATGCGAAGGCCATGTTGCATGATCTCCTTTATCGAGCTAGAGCTGAAAAGGAAGTTCAAATCGTTCGAGCAACGATTAGCCCTGATAACGCTGCTTCATTAGCAACCATTCGTCCCTTTGGATTTACCTACAAAGGCCAACAACTGGATGATATGGATGGGATAGAGTATATTTTCGAGCTTGATAGCCAAAGCCTTCAAATTGAGATTGATTAACATATAGACACTTATAAAACGGCGAAAAACAACGTCATTTAGGCTAACATTAGTCTCCTAAGCTCAGAGCGATCACTGAGAACTAGACATTGATTCTGGACTGGNGACTGAGCCGCCGCAGTGGTCCAAAGCAGTTCGTTAAAGCCAGCGTTTACCTATTGGGTGGGTGTAACCTACCAAGGAAAGAAAGGATGACGGAGCGGGCCGGTAGCCCATAAGCCGTTAACCTGTTCTTTATTAGTGAGTCATCAAAAAACAGCATGCGATGATCTACCAAAGCACTCAGCCTCACCCTGCTTTACAGCCCTTTGTCAAAGAATATATTCTGATCCATTTCAACTTTAAGGCGTTGACCGGTCAGCGGCCAGCCCGACTCTTGGAAGCTCGGGCCGAACAAAGCCTTATTTTTTATCCCTCT